>JABJAS010000203.1 GCA_018666055.1 Halieaceae bacterium
CGACCATCATTACCTCAACGACGTGCCCGGTTTAGAAAATCCCACCAGTGAAAACCTCGCACACTGGATCTGGCAGCGACTGAAGCCCGACCTCCCTGAGCTGGCCGAAGTGGAAATCAAAGAGACCTGCAACACCGGCTGTCGCTATCGTGGGCCCTAATACCACCAAGACCCCTATTTTTTAAAAAAAAGTGCGCTAAGGGATATACGAGAGAGAAAATCTGTAGTAGCACCCGCCAACTTCTTATACACACCATCTGCCGGCGCTTCAATTTTAAGGTGGTTATGACGCACATCACATAATACGCCTCACAGGTATGCTTTAAGTATCTGTTATATATGGTTAATTACCGATTGGTTAAATTTTGACCAATATCACAAAGGCCACTATCTCTCGGTGCTGAGGTGCGAGGTAAACAAATTATCCAACGTGTTATCCACAGAAACTGTGGACACTTTTGATGACAAGGCACCCCACAATAACTCTCCCGCCCCATCGACGGTGACTCACCCCCGAAAGTGACGCCGCACCTGATCACAAAAAGCCTCTGGCTGATCTACATGGAGCCAATGCCCCGCCCCTGCCAATGACACCATATGGCTCTCGGTGAACCATTGCTTCATGATGATTTCATGCTCCGCGCGAACATAGTCCGAATCGGCGCCCCGCAGAAACAGTGTTTGACCGGTGAAAACCTGATCAAAATCAGGCGCCGCACGGAGCTGGTCGTATCCCCTCAGTAGCCCCTGAACATTAAAGCGCCAGTCATAAGTGCCCTCTCTTCTTTCTAGCGCCATCAGTAAATAGCCCCTCACTCCTGGGTCCTCGATCAAGCCTGCCAAGACCTCGTCTGCCGCCTGCCGCGACTGGCAGCCCGCTTCCACTACCTGCTGAAGCGCATCAAAGACACTAGTGTGCTGCCCGGCATAAGCGACCGGTGCGATATCGGCGACCACCAAACGGTTGACCAGCGGCGCATGGCTCAGCGCTAATTGCATCGCCACCTTGCCACCCAGAGAATGCCCCACAACATGCGCGCTGGTGATGCCTGATTCGCTCATCCACAGCACAATCGCCTGCGCATACTGGGATAAAGAAGCCTTGTCCAGCCAGACAGAGCGGCCATGGTCGGGCAAATCAAGGCAGTGCACCCTAAACTCGCCCTCTAAGGCTCTGCCGATAGCCCGGAGGTTACTGCCTTGCCCAAAGAGGCCATGGAGTAACAACACATCGGGACCTTGCCCTGAGGTGCTCGCGTAAATCGTTGTGTTCATCCGCGATTCTCCTTTTGGTAGCATAGGCCTTTCGATCAATAGGAATCATAAAATGTCAGGGCACTCTCTGTTACGACTTCCGCGGCAACTGTTTCAAGCGACACTGGGGCTCGCACTCGGGCGCCTGGCCATTGCGACGACCCTGATCACGCTGCTTGTGGCCTGCGGATCAGCCACCGTGGGCGGAGGATACAACGTTACCACCCCCACCAATATCTTCGATGAAGGGCTCTTTAGCCAGCTCGAGAGTGATGTGGTCGTCATTGCCAACGTCAATCTCGGTGGGCCGTCGCGCAACTATCTCAAAAAGCGCGAGCTGTTTGTTGATCAACGTGTCGAGGAATATCTTGAGAGTGCTGGCTACACCGTCAGGCCGCAGCGAGAATTTGCCCAGCGCTGGAGCAATGCGATCTTAATTTACGGAGATCCCATTGACCCCACCACTGGGCGGGTCAATCAAAAATCATTCATTCAAATTGTGCAGGCTGTGCGTGACCAGCTTCGAGAGCAAACGGATATCACCAGCATTATCTTCACCGACATCATCGAAAAAGATATTTATTACGAGCAGGGATTAAATCGCATCACGCGATTCGACGGGGTCACCCGTAAGCCCGCCATCCAGGGCGCGGGAAGTGGTGTGACATCAGAATTTGATTGGTCTCGCGCAGTGGCCGCAGCCTCAATGCGCATTGCATGGTTCAACATGGACCTAGGTCGCGTGTTCTCAGGAGAGGGCGGCATGGAGGTCACTGATGCGGTCGATACGCGCAGCGGAACGGCTTTTGTGCGGCGCAGAGATGTATTAGAAAACGACAATCACATCGACGAGGGCCTTGCCATCGCCCTGCATCCCGCCATCCCGATGAAGAACTGGCCTGGCAATCCATAATCTGGATTGAGAGCCCAGATTGAGAGTCTAGACCGACAATCTAAACCAACACCTCTAGACCGCGCTCTATGCACCACATGGCCGACAAAGCACCCAGTGTGTAAACCGGCACAGAGCGCCATCCACTGATTCGGGGCCCGAGCACTCGGGTCCCGATCGCGGCAACCACCACTAGCAGCATAATGAAAGCCAGTTGACCGAGCTCGATACCCACATTAAAAAATAACAGCGCCAGTGGAATATTAGATTGCGGCAATCCGGTCTCTGCCAGCGCACCCGCAAACCCCATACCGTGCAGCAAACCAAAGAGACCGGCCAGCCACCACGGTTGCCGCCACAGTCGTCCGCCCACATCACCGCGCGCCAGCTCAACAGCCAACACAAAAATCGACAACGCTATCATGAACTCTACTAGCGAGACCGGGTAGTCAAAGACGCCAAGCGTCACCATCGCCAATGTCACGCTATGCCCCAGCGTGAAGGCGGTAACAGTATAAATAAGTCGGCGGTTCCACCCGACTAACAACAACAAACCCATGACGAATAAGAGATGATCTGGTCCTGCCCAGATGTGCTCAGCACCCAGCCAGCTGTAATCAAGGATGACCGCGCTTGAGCTAGCCTCAGCAGGCACCACAAACGCCGGCTGATCAGCGGTAAACACCGCCTGATGAAAAACATCATCGACCAGATAAACTCGCAGTAAAGCTGACGACTGATTCTCACCTAAACCATTAACCGAGAGGGTCTTTCCCACTATGCCGCCGGGGCAGGTCAGCTGTATTTGCCGCAACATGCCCGTCCCTTCTTGAATCCAAGGAGACTCAGAGGTACGCGCACAATCCGGGGGAAACTGCGGCTCAATGGGTGTCGCCGACACTTTCTGCGCTGGCGTTTTCCAAGTTGCTGTCAAGCCATTATCCGAGAGTTGCCGAACCTCTAGCAGTGATGGCGCAAAGCGATGCGCCCCTGCTTCTACCGACAACAATAGCGTGATGACACAGAGCAACCACTTCATGAGCGCACGACCTCATACCCAACAAACGCATTGTCCACCCAATCGTCCACCGCGCGCTCCTCAGCCTCACGAACGAGCGCTCCCTCTATTTTCAGACTCACTTCTTCCAGCGGCATCGTTCGTTCGGGCTGCACCGCGGCAATAAAAACATAATGCTGACCGAAGACTGAGGTAATAGGCCCAATCCAGTCGCCAAGGGCGGGGGCCAGTGCCGTCAGCTCCTGCGCAAAGACCGCTCCAAACACCCGAGTCATCTGGTCAGCGCTTTGTAAGCTGAAGTCATAGCCCGACAGAAACGGGGCGCCCAACGCCCTCGCCTGCTCGCTGTTCATCTGCTCAGCCTCTACCGCTGCGATGAGACCGGGCATCTCGTCTACACGTTCAGCTGACAAAAAAACATGACTAAAAGTGTAACGTGGGGGCTCCAAGTAACGACTGACGTCGCGCTGATAACGGGTAGCAATCTCATCTGGTGTGGGCCGTGCAGTAGCCGCCGTCGCCACGATCAGTCGCTCCATGATCTGAACGAGCCGTCGGCGAATCACCTCATCGGTTAGTGGCAACCGCAGGGCGTAGCCTTGCGCGATGAGCGTGGCATCGTCGGCCTGAGTATCCGCATCCAGAAACCGCATATTACGGATGATCCGTTGCTCAATCGCAGCATCGCGGTATTGCAAACCCCGCTGAAGCGCCTCTCGAAACAGCAGCTCGTCACGCAACTCAGCGTCAATAAATCTAGAGAGCACCTCAGTGCTAATCTCAGCGCGGCTGAATTGGCGGTAATTCTCGGTCATTGCCTGCAGCCGTGCCGCATTGGGCGGACCCAGCACCGGCTTAGGCACGGGGAAGGCCCAGCGACCTGCCATAAACAGGAATAAGCCCAGCACTAAAAAGTGCAGCCAAGGTTTTTTCAACATCGTGAGTGCGCTATCGCCAAAACGGGGTCAGCAATTTAAAAGTAGCTAACAAAAGTATCAAGCGGTTCTACGGGACACAGTTTCTGCGGCCCTTCCCGGGTGCCCAAATACAGAAAGCCAATCACCTGATCATCGACGGCGCCCCCTAACGATTCGATCACTGATGGATCTGTCGCATAGCCGCCGGTTCGCCACATACTGCCAATACCCAGCGCTTCAGCAGCTAATTGCGCCGCAGATAGCGCTGCCGCTACCGCATGAGCTTGTTCTTCTCGTGCAATTTTAGGATGTGCCACCGGATGAAGGAGGCCAGCGATAATGAGCGGCGCGCGCAGCGGCGCGTTGGCTGCTTTTTCCAACTTTGCCGGATCATCGACGCCTTTTAATCGAAGGCTCTTCACAAACACATCACCCAGGGCCCGCCGCCGATCACCGGCAACGACTACAAACCGCCAGGGGCGCAAGCGACCATGGTCTGGGGCGCGCAAGGCCGCTTGCAAAATGGTATTCAACTCGCCTGCGTCAGGGCCGGGATCCACCAGCCGAGCGTGCGAGTTACGGTTGAGTAAGGTGTCAATCGCTGACATGGGCCTCTGTTCCAAAGATGATGTGAAGGGATGGCCAATCTATTACCTAGCCATCGATTTGCCAACCCTCTGGAATGGCGCCATGCAGCGGAATTGTCTGCTCCCCCAAGGTAATCGACGTGTCTGTCAGGGACACTTCAGCATCCGTTAGCACACCTTCGTCAAAGTGATACGCCGGCGACCACTCGCCCTTGAGCCGCTGCGTTTCAATCGCGCTCTGCGCTGCTTGCACTGCCTCGTGGCGAACCCGCCACGACGTCATCGCGGCAGATCCATGGTGTTGCTGCAATAAGGCTTCTGTTGTGCGGGGGCTCAGCAGCGCGGCCGTGGCGTTATTACCACCAAATCCCTTGCTGTTAATCAGCGCATAGTCGCGATCAGTGATCTCTCGCTCACTCAGTGCGAAAGAAAGACGTGCCGTTTCCACGTCTGACGCTAGCCCGTCAATCGTATGAATACCGGGTATGATCCCGTGTTGCCAAATCCCGAGAGTTGCCGTGAGTTGGTCACCGGCTGCGGCAGCAAGGGAGTGGCCCACAAAACTCTTGATCGCGGCGACTGGCCAGTCTTTGATGTCGAAAGCTTGCGCCACCTTGCTCAGCAGGGTCGATTCCGTCACCCGGTTTTGCGGCGTGCCGGTGCCGTGCGCTTGCACCATCCCACCCGCTCGCAAACGCTGACTACCCAGCATGCTGCGCAATGTGCTCACGGCCTCCGCCATCGTCACATAGTTGCCCGCTCCAGGTCCCGAAATGGATTTTTTAGCGCCATCCGCCCGCACACTCACAAAAGGCGCACCAGCGAGAATGGGAGCACCCAGCTCAATCGCTAATGCGTCGTCCATCAAAATCACGACCTGGGCAGATTCCGCCATCGTAAAGCCGCAGTTGTTGCCAAAAGGCCTGCAGGCTCTGCGATTATCGGGTCGTTCGTTATCTGCCTGACCGTCGAGTTGCCGCAAGCCCTTATCCGTTGCCAGCGCACCCATGGCCAAATAACCGTCCATCAGCTCGGCATTGACCGGCGCCTCTGCCGCACCGACTACCGCGATGCGAGACCGACCAGCGCGAATATCATCAATACCGAGCCGAAGGTTATAGAGAAACGTGGCGCAAGCACCGAGCGCGGGACCCGTGCGACTCATCGCGCCCAGAATATAAGCACTGATAAAATCGCCCGGCATTTCCGCGAAACCCAGCGGGCATTGCTTCGAACTCACGCGACGGCCCTGCCAGCGTGATCGCATCATGCCACCGTAACCCGCCTCGTCTAACTGCCCCATCGCGCTCGACACATAAACGCTGATCGCTTCAGCGGGCACGTGAGCCGCCAAGCTGGGCCAGTCCATACCCAAATCAGCCAGCGCATCCGACATCGCGAAAACGGTCATCTGTAGCGCGCGCGGGTGATTCCTTGACGGGTAAAGTGCGCCCGGATCAAAGCCCGTAGGCAATTGACCTGCGCTACTGACCTCAAACTGCCGCGTACTCGGCAGCAGCACTTCGGACTCAGGCTGGAGCGCAAGTCGGACTCGCTTGCCCTCTACTGTTTGGGCACCACCGCCAATCACCGTGCCGTCAGTCATCGTCCCCGCACTATATTCAAAGCAGTGATCTGACTGGCCCGCCGCGATCGTCGCTCGCCGATGCCATGGCACGGCGCGGTGATCAAACCAGCCGGCCTCTATCTCTCTGATCAACGTGTGCTGGCGTATCAGCGCACCATCTTGGGTCCCCATCATTTGGGCCAACGCCGATTCAGTGCCGGCACGATCGCCCACACTCAGATGGTCCCACACCATCCTGCGGTAAGCATGGCGCCGCGACGTGCGCCCTGCACTGTTGACGCCACCCGCAGCGACCATCACCGGCATTCTGAGCATATTGCGTCCGCCCTTTGATAACCGCCCACCCATCGTGGCCGGGCTGTGGCACGCAGTGTACCCTCGACAGACAATTAAAGTATGCGTATAAAGCCATATATTATGCGTATAAAGACAAGCGAACCGGCCAGTTTTCGCGTTGCCGCCCTGCTCCATGAGAATATTTTGGCCTCCTCTATCACGCTCCCGATGGAAATATTGGCGGGCGCCGCACAGGCGCTTGGTCGTGGCGCTCAGCAGTCGCTGTCCTTCCAGTGTCTCAGCGAGCAAGGGGGGCCGCTCACATTACAAACTGGACTGACCGTCGCGACCGAGCCATTCGGTGCACTCACGGAGGCGGACCTATTGATCATCCCTGCGATCTGGAGGCAGCCGCAACGTGTGCTGCAAAAACACCCAAAGCACATCGAGGTGATCACACAACATCTGAGCAAACGAGGACTCACGGTCAGTATTGGGTCGGGTAGCTTTTTACTGGCTGCCACCGGGCAAATGAATGGGCGCTCAGCCACGACACACTGGCACTGGTTTGATCACTTTAAAAAACGCTATCCACTGGTGCAGCTAGAACGCGAGCAGCTGATCACGCAATCGGATCAGGTATTCTGTGTCAGCAGCGTCAATTCTGTTGCTGACCTCATGGTCTATTTATGCGGCCAAATTTTTTCTCCACGAGTGGCACGCCACATCGAAAATCAGTTTTCGCCCGAAATTCGCCAGCGCTTTTCGCCCTCTCCAGTCGGCGCACCCAGAGACTTGCACGGTGACGAGTTAATCGTCGATGCACAAATCGAGATCAGCAGGGATCTTCGATCCGTCATGCCGTTACAAGACATGGCGCAAAAGCTCGGTGTCAGTTCACGAACCCTCGCGCGACGCTTTAGTGCCGCCACCGGCGTATCAATGACCGAGTATCGCCAGCAACGGCGATTAGATGAAGCACAAGCGCTGCTCCGTCGGACCAATCTATCCATCATGGAAATAGGCCATGCGGTGGGCCTGACCGACGCTTCTCACTTTACCCGCATGTTCCGAGAACAAACCGGATTAACGCCGAGCGGTTATCGTATCGCGGTCCGCGAAAAAGCCTTCGCGCCCCATCCTCCGTCAGACTGAACTTGCAGGGTCGCCACAGTTCGGGCTAAATGCCCAGCCCTGCGTGATTTGAGATCGAGACCATGCCTGACGTAATGATCATAAACGGTGCCCGTACCCCAATGGGTGCACTTCTGGGAGACTTAGCTGACGCATCAGCGACCGAGCTCGGTACCAGCGCCATCGCTGCAACGCTCGACAACACCCAGGTGCCCGCTGCGGCCATTGATGAGGTCTTTATGGGCTGCGTGCTACCAGCCGGGCTCAAGCAATGCCCAGCTCGGCAAGCGATGTTAGCGGCCGGCATCCCAGATACGACAGGCGCGGTTACCGTCAATAAGGCCTGCGGCAGTGGTATGCAAGCCACCATCTTTGCCGCCGACAGTATTACCGCCGGCACCAATCAGCTGGTGATCAGTGGTGGACTAGAGAGCATGTCTAATGCGCCACAAGTGTTGCTGACCGGTCGCAAAGGTCAGCGCCTTGGGCACACCAAACTTTACGATCATATGTTCATCGATGGCCTTGAAGACGCCTACACTGGCGCGGCAATGGGCACCTTTGCGCAAAAAACCGCAGATGAGCATGGTCTGACACGAGAAGCGATGGATGCTTTTGCCATTGAAAGTCTGACTCGAGCACAACGAGCCATCGATGAAGGGCTTAATCACAAAGAAATTGCCCCGGTGACCATCCGCACTCGCCGCGGAGAACATACGGTCTCCGCCGACGAACAGCCCCACAAAGCGAACCTCGAAAAAATCCCCCAGCTGCGGCCGGCATTTGCCGAAAACGGCACGATCACACCCGCCAATTCGAGCTCCATTTCAGATGGCGCCAGCGCGCTTTTATTAGCCAGTGAACAGGCTGTCGAAACCCACGGGCTGACCGCCAGAGCGCGCATTGTCGCGCATTCGCGCAATAGCTTAGCGCCAGAAGCGTTCACACTCGCACCCATCGGCGCAGCTGAGGACGTACTTGCCAAAGCAGGCTGGAGCGTCGCAGACGTTGATTTATGGGAGATCAACGAAGCCTTTGCCATGGTCACGATGCTGACCGTGGAGGCACTGAAACTCGACCCCGCCTGCGTCAACGTTCACGGTGGTGCCTGTGCGCAGGGGCACCCCATTGGCTCAACTGGCTCTCGCATTATTGTCACGCTGATGCATGCTCTAGAGCATTACGGCAAAAAGCGCGGTGTTGCCGCCCTCTGCATCGGTGGCGGTGAAGCTACCGCTGTCGCGATTGAACTCGTCTAAGCCCGGCGCGAAGCAACCAACATGCTGAGTGATATCCCAACGCTGCTCGATGATATCGGTGCTGGCCGCATGGTCATCCTCATGGATGATGAAGACCGAGAGAATGAGGGCGACCTCATCATTGCGGCGGAAAAAGTCACGCCGGAGATCATCAACTTTTTCGCGGCCGAGGCTTGCGGTTTAATCTGCATGCCGATCACTGCGGAGCGCGCCCGCCAACTCAATCTCCCCTTGATGGTGCGCGATAATCGCTCTCAGCACGAGACCAACTTCACGATCTCGATTGACGCGACAGAACAAATCAGCCCGGGCGTCAGCGCGGCACAACGCGCACATACTATTTTACAGGCAGTCGCTGAAAACGCCTCTCCTCGGGATATCACGCAACCGGGACATATTTTTCCACTGGTGGCCAAACCCGGCGGCGTACTCAAGCGCGCTGGTCATACCGAGGCTGGCGTCGATCTTGCCAGAATGGCTGGGCTTGCACCCGCAGCCGTGATCGTTGAGATTATGAATCCGGATGGCACCATGGCACGGCGACCTCAACTCGAGGTCTTCGCAAAAACGCACCAACTGAATATGGGCACGATTGCCGATCTGATTGAGTATCGGTCGCTGCACGAACAGTCGATTGAGCTCCACAGCCAAGATTCAGTGCACACCGAGTGGGGCGTATTTCGACTCCACACCTTTCGAGATCTGCTAGACGATACCCTGCACTTTGCCCTCAGCCTGGGTAACTTACTGGAAGCGGGTTCAGTGCCCGTGCGAGTCCAACCCGTGAATACCTTGAGAGACCTCTTGGGCACTCAACTGGGCATGGACCAGCCCTCTGGGTGGTCTTATCGCGCAGCGATGGCGCACGTTGCCAAACAAGGGTGTGGTGCAGTGGTATTGCTCGGAGGCACTGAGACGCCCGCCACCATCCTCGAAGACTTGGGACAATTACTCCACGCCGAGCAACGTCCTGCGCCACCTCAAAATTACCGCTTGATTGGCACCGGGGCACAAATCTTGAGGCATCTGGGGCTGAGCGACTTACAGCTGATGTCGGCACCGCTACACTTTAACGCGCTGTCGGGCTTTAATCTCAACATTACAGAGTTCTTACCCGCACCGCGCGACGACGCCTGACAACGCATTCATGAGGGCGGCACGCTTCGTCGACCCACCCAACGAACCGTTCCACCCGCCAGCGGCTGGAGTCCAACCGATCGAGTTATTCGTGAAAGGTGACGACGTCGTGCAAGGCGGCGCGCTCTGTCTGCACCTGATTCACCGGGGTCTCTGTCGGATAGCCAAACGACAAACCGAACATCAGCTTTTCATGATCACCGAGGCCCAAGGCAGGTCGAATTACATTGGCCATAAAGCCCAACGACGTTTGTGGGCAAGACCCTAATCCATGCGCTACTAGGCCCAGCATCACGGTTTGCGCATACATCCCGAGATCGCAGGCCTCGCGCAGACCAAACTGTGAAGGCAGCGTAAAAAAAGCAACGGCAGGCGCATCGAAGAACGTAAAATTACGCATGAACCAGTTATTGCGTGCAGCCTTCTCATCTCGACTAATGCCCAATGCATCGTACAACGCCGTCGCCGAGGCGTACTGGCGTTCCTTGTAGACACCATCGTATTGGCCGTCGTAGGGAAAATCGAGCGCCATCTCGCCTGCTGCGAACTGAGTCGGTAGCGTTGCTCTTAACTGCTCCAGCATGTCACCGGTGACCACATGAACGAACCAAGGCTGGGTATTACAGTTGCTCGGTGCTTGCTGTGCTCCCCCCATCACCGCCTCAATCACGGCTCGAGGCACCGGATCTGGCTTAAACGCCCGCATCGAACGCCGATTAGCAACAATGTTGAGAAACGCTTCCGCTTGCTCCGACATAATTCGTGACTCCATGACAATAAACTGCTCGATGATACGTTTTCAGGACAGCGGCGATAAGCCCTCTCACCGACCGCGACGCCAACCGCAGGGACTTAGCCTCTTACCGTAGAGTAGGATCCAGCCGATCCGGGCGCACCGTATTCACTCGCCACCAAGACGGGTCCGCACCCCCGGCCTTAGCGGGTCGCGATTGCCTCACATTAAGACTGCGCTCGGTCTGACACGTCCCCGTCGCAAGCCAATCCATTGCTGCAGCGAGCGACGCTTCCTGCGGATCGCCAAAGACATTCAGAATATCGTCCTGTGCACTGCACAGGGTGAAGCGTCCCGTGTCGAACAGACCAGTGTAATAGCCTCCTTGGCCTTCACCATTCACAATCTCGAAGGCCGTTAACCGCAGCCGCACATCACATTGCTCCAAATCAAAAGCATACTGACCGACCGCCTTACCGTAGGTGTCGGCACCAATCAGCACCACCTCAATGTGGGGGTCGAGGGCGTTAATCACCAGCTCACTCGCCGAGGCCGTTGAACCTGAGGTAATGAACGCGATGCGCTGCGGCGCCATCGTATTGAGTAACTCATCAAAAAAACCTTGCTGATTGGCATCCTCCTCTGTGTGCTGACTGTTGTGGCTCAGCTGAAAGCTTAAGGCACCGTTTGCAACACCTCCGCCCAACAAATCCAGCATGTTATCCGCGACACTCAAGAGGCCACCGCCGTTGTACCGCAGATCAACAACCATATCGGTGACCCCCGCCTCTGCGAAGGCTTGCGAGGCCGATGAGAGCGGATCATTCGCTGAGAGAATGAACTGCCTGAGGTTTAAATAGGCCACAGGTGAATTACCGGGGCGCGCCAACAGTAAGGGTTTTCCAGCGAGCGCAGGCGGATCCAATTCAACCTTAGCAACGACTGCTTCCAGCAGTGTGTCAGCTTTACCCAACCTAAAGAGTCGCTCTGTGCCGATCTCATTCGCGCCGAAGATCTCCTCTGAGGTCGCGCCGCGATCGCGCAGCGCCGCCATGGTTTCAAACCCAGTTCCGAGATCAATTGCTAACAGCTCCCAACCACGACGGAACCCTGCCTCATAAGCCGGACTTCCCTCAAAAACATCGATCATAACGAACTGATTGGCGGCGGTGATGGTGTAACGAAACCCAAAACCAATATAGGCGCCCGACGTAAATCGAGCTTCATCAGCAGTGATCGATGTCAGATAAGAAAACCCAGGATCGCGCAGGTCTGCCGCCAAAGGCGCAACCAGTGCGTCGAGATACACCGCCGGATCGGTGTAGTCTGCCTTGTCGACCTCAGCCAGCTCGTCGAACCAGAGATACCAACTTTGCGACACCTGCTCTATGAAATCTAACTGGGCGGGCACACCGCAACTATCATCGGGGTTATCAGATAATCCATCGGAGCCACCATCACCCCCGTTGTCTGCGATCGGTGCTGATGGCACCGACGAACTGCCGCCGCCACCGCCACACGCAGCCAAGAGCAATAACAGTGCTGCGTAAAAAATTCGGCTCAGTGAGTCCATTGTTCTGCTCCGTGATTCATGTTGCTCTTCCCGCTGTTCCTTTCGCTGCAAAGCCACCCACTGACTGATGACGTCCTGATCGCCCGCCCGACAGTCGCCACGGAATCCGGCCCTCTGCAGGTCTCGACATAGCAGCCGCAAGATCGGCTGACGCCCCTGGAACTCCCAAACTTAAGCCTTATTGACCTCTCGTTTCAGCGCGAGAATCTGGTCACGTCGGTTGATCCCGAAGGGTCTGATGGCCTACAGTGCTCCAAAGCTTGTTCTAAACAAGTAAACAGCGCCCGATGCGCAAAATAGAAGCATACCGTCACCTGCTAAGGATTCACATCATGCCATCAGTCGAAGACCGATTCGCCATCTCTGAGTTACTCACTCGCATGGCCTATTACTATGACGAGGGTCTCCTCGATCACCTCGAAGCCAGTTTTTCGCACAATGCCGTCATGAGCATGCAGATCGCCGGTGGTGACCTAGTCGGTCCTTTTCAGGGTCGAGAAGACATCATGGCGCTCTACCGCAATGCCAAATCGACACAAACTGATGTGCGCCGGCATGACATCACCAATGTGTTCTTTGATGTCGCTGATGGGGTCATCAGCACGACCTCCTATCTGACGCTCTTTGCCACGGAACATGGCGAGACCAAGCTGCTCACTACGGGCGTTTACCGCGACATCGTCGAACAAAGCGAGGGCGCTTGGCATGTCGTGAAACGCCACATTGATCTCGATAGCGGCTATTGAGGCGCTGACATGAATCTCGGCCTTATTCCAGCGAAAACCGCGGCGCTCGATCCGTCTCGAGAGGCACTCATTGATATCCCTAATAACCGACGTATGAGTTTCGGTGAGCTCGATCATCGTGTGCAGCGCTTGGCCAATGGGTTAAGGGGGACGCTGGGGCTAGCCAAGGGTGATCGGGTCGCGATCCTCTCCAAAAACTGCATCCAATACATGGAGGTTTTTTACGCCTGCGCTCGCTGTGGCCTCATTGCACAGCCACTTAACTGGCGCTTGAGCCAAATCGAGATGGCGCGGATTTTGCGCGACGGCGAGCCCAGTCTGCTCGTCGGCTCTGAGGAATATGTGACGCTGGTGAACGACCTTGCAAAGGAAACGAGCATTCCGCACTCACTGGTCTTCACATCCGACGCCAACGCTGATTATGAGCAGCTGATCAGTGGCGCCGCGACCGGCATGGTGATCGGCGAAGACGAGGTCAGCGGATCAGATCCAGCACTGATTCTTTACACCGGGGGCACCACCGGGGAGTCCAAAGGCGCGCTGCACTCCCACCACTCCCTTTACATGGGCATGCTCAACCAATCGATTGCAGAACGCATTGTGCCCACTGATGTTTACATGCTGACCGGGCAAATGTTCCACATACCAGTTGCTTTAGCGATGAACTACATGGCGCATGGCTGTCCCGTCGTCTTGATTAACTTTGATGCCCAACTGGCCCTTGAAGTCATCGAGCAGGAAAAGGTCTCCGCTTTCCTGGGCATTACCACCATGATCAACTGGATGATGGCGGTTGAGGGATTTGAAAATTACGACTTGAGTAGCCTGCGCAACTTTCAATATGGCGGTGGCCCGATGCCACGCTCTGTAGTACAAGCCGCACTCGAGGCTTTCCCGTGCACGATGATTCAGGGCTATGGACAAACAGAAGGCATGACCATGACCTTTCTGTCGCAAGAGGATCACCAGCGCGCTATCGCAGGAAACCACCCCGAACGGTTGGGCTCCTGTGGTCGAGAGGGCTTTGTTTCAGAGATTCGCGTTGTCGACCCCGAAGGCCAGCCGGTGCCGAAAGATGGCAGCGCTTATGGTGAAATCATCGTCCGCTCAGAAGCTAATATGCTGGGCTACTGGCGACGTCCCGACCTGACCGAGAAAACTCTGCGCGATGGCTGGATGTGGACAGGGGACATTGCCGTTTGGGACGAGCAAGGCTACGTTTTCATCGTCGACCGAGCCAAAGACATGATCATCTCAGGTGGCGAGAATATCTACAGCACGCAAGTGGAGGCGGCGATCCACCAACATTCAGCGGTCTTAGAGTCAGCGGTATTTGGCGTGCCCGACGATGTATGGGGCGAGGCGGTAAAAGCCGTTGTCGTACTCAAGCCCGGCCAGGCGGCGACTGAAGCAGAGATTATTGCCGAGGCCAGCAAGCACCTCGCGTCATATCAGAAGCCCAAGACAGTCGATTTCGTGGACGCATTACCCAAAGCGCCGACCGGGAAAATACTCAAGCGAGAGCTGAGAGATCCCTACTGGCAAACGGAGTCACGCAAAGTATGACGGGCTTACTTTCGACAGAGGTGTTGTCCCACATCGGCCAACAGACTGACCCTCAACGTGAGATTGTCACGCGCCGTGACATTCGCAAATACGCTGTGGCGACGGGGAGTCGGTTACAAAAATATCTCGACGGCGATGTGGCGCCGCCCCTATTCCACCTGCATCTGTTTTGGGATGTCGTCCCGCTCGACACGCTATCACCCGACGGCGTGTTTACCGATCATTTGCTACCCAAATTCCCTCTGGAAAAAGCCATGGCGGGCGGCCTCGATATTCAGTACCACCAACCTATCAAACCGGGCGATTGGCTAACGGCCACACGCACTTTATCCAATATTTATGAAAAAGCGGGCCGCAGCGGTGCGCTCATTTTTTACGAAGTGATGATGGAAATCCGCAATGACAGCGGCGAGCTGGTCGTAAGCGAGAAGACAACGAGGATCTTACGATGACGCCTGAACCGTCGATCGGGATGGCACTCCCGGAGCGTCATCACCATTGCGATGTCGTGCAGCAAATGCTCTACAACGCGTCGCTGTGGAACGGCCATCGGATCCACTTTGACCTACCTTATGCGACTGAGGTCGAGGGCTATTCAGGCCTCGTCGTGGCAGGCCCACTGTTGGGTGATTGGTTGCATCAGATCGTCGATGAGTGGCTGGACGATGCCGGCATGATTACCGGCATCGAATACTCCAACCGTGTTGCCGCCTTTGTTGGAGAAACGGTGACAGCCGGCGGTACCGTGACCCAGTATGACCCGGACAGTGGAGCGCTGACGCTCGAGGTCTTTGTCAAAAATGACCGCGACGAAGTGCTGGCTCCGGGTATCATTACCGCCCAGCTTCAGCGTTAAGTCAGACCATATGAAATCGCAAGCATTGAGAGGCGAATACGCTCTCGTCGGCATGGCAGAGAGCGCCGTGGGTGTCGTCCCCGACAAAAGCCCTCGTGAACTGTGTGTCGAGGTCACCCTCAACGCCGTTAAAGATGCTGGGCTCACCCTCTCCGATTGCGATGGATTGATCACCTGCAACGCTTTTGCTGAACCCATCTTGTATCACGCGGAGGCGGTCGCCGAATATCTCGGCTGGCAACCGCGGCATTGTGTGACCGTCAATACCGGCGGCGGCACCACCTTTATGGCCATTAATATGGCGATCGCCGCGATCGCAGCGGGCATGGCGGACACCATTGTGGTCTCGATGGCAGACAGCCTCCGCAGCTTCATGACACGCGACCAGGCCATGGTGGTCCAGTCTAGCTCGGGGCACCCGCATTACGAGCAACCCTATGGCCCCACGGTACCGGCTTACTACGCTTTAATTGCTCGCGCTCACATGGATCGCTTTGGCACCACAGAGGCGCAGTTTGCGGAGGCGGCAGTCTCTTGCCGCGCCTGGGCAAATCAACACCCCAACGCGCAAAAACGAGAGCTGATTACCGTAAACGATGTTTTACAGTCTCGTCCGATTGCTGACCCCCTAAAAGTACTGGATTGCTCATTGGTGTCGGATGGAGGCGCCGCAGTGGTGATTACGCGCCGAGAACGTGCTCAGGAAGGACCTCATCAGCCGATCTATGTGCTGGGCTATGGTGAGGGACATGCTTACGAGCACATAAGCCAAGCCGCAGATTTAACCACTTCTGCAGCGGTCATAGCCGGCGATGCCGCCTACGCCGCCGCCGGTCTCACACCCGATCAGATCGACCTCATGCAGCTCTACGACTGCTTCACGCCAGCGCTGTTAATTCAGCTCGAGGATCTTGGCTTTTGCCGTAAAGGTGAAGGGGGCGATTTCCTCGCCAGCGGCGTGACGCGCCCTGGGGGATCCAAGCCACTCAACACCCATGGCGGAATGCTGTCTCACTGCCACCCCGGCAATCCGGGCGCGATGTTTGGACTGACTGAGGCCATGCTGCAAATGCGGGGCGATGCTCAAGCACGCCAACTTGCCAATATTCAAACCGCCCTCTGTCACGCCCAGGGCGGGATTATGTCGAGTCACGCCACGTTGATCCTTGGCGTAGAGGCAACACTATGAGCCGGCCAACGCCGAATCCGACCCCCACCGAGCAGCCATTTTACGATGCCTGTCAGCGCGGCGAGCTCTTATTGCAACACTGCAACGACTGTCAGCACATCTTGTTTTACCCCCGCACCCATTGCGATGCCTGCCAAAGTGACTCGCTGTCGTGGCGAACGGCGAGCGGCAAAGGCGTCATTGCCACTTATACCGTGGTGCGCCGAGGCGTTTCTGCCGACTTCCCAGCACCGTATATCATCGCGCTGATCGATCTTGCTGAGGGCCCTCGCATGATGAGCCAGATCATTGACACAGAACCCGAAGCACTCTCAAGCGGTTTATCCGTCATGGTCGACTTTGAAAGCTGGTCCGATAGCATCACACTACCCGTGTTTCGCCTAGTAACAGGGCAGACACCGTAGAGCGAGAAAAGGCTATGACTAACCGAATGATTCCCACTGCCATCCTCAACCCCGACGCCTCCCCCGAGAGCCTCGAAGCGAAGCAACCTGCTATCAACAATGGCGCCGAAATCTATGGCAAATCCGGGTACTTCAGTCATGAGCAAGTCGAGCAAGAATGGCAAAAGATCTGGACCGACAGCTGGCTGATCGCAGGGGTCAGCACTGACCTACCTCATATCGGTGATTATTTTCTCTTTCGGGTGCGCAGCGAATCGCTGATCATCACGAAAACCGCGGAGGGCATCAAAGCCTTTTATAACGTTTGTCCCCATCGAGGCGCTCGCCTCATCACCGAGGAGCGCGGCAATAAGAAGGTCTTTGTCTGCCCTTTTCATAGCTGGAGCTTCCACAATAACGGCGAGTTGCGCACCATTACCGACGAAGACACCTTCCAAGAGGCGGTGATCTGTCATCGACCCGGCTTAACCGCGGCCGCCTGTGAAGAACACGCAGGGCTCATTTTTATTAGCATGGCTGATCAGCCTCCTGCCCTAACAGACGTGATTGGCCTACCCGAGGGTTATCTTGAGAATTACCAGATCGATAAAATGCGTGTCGTGCGTCATGTGCGCAGCGAATGGGGCTCAAACTGGAAAGTAGGGGTCGAAGCTTTTTATGAGAGCTACCACCTCCACGCAGTGCACCCAGAAACGCGGGGGGTCATGGGCGACCTTAACGTGCAATATGACCTCTACCCGAACGGTGCTAGCCGCATGATTGTGCCGCTGGGCCAGCCCAGTCCACGACAAGCCGATCAAACGACGGTCAATGAAGGCCTCCAATGGATGTTGCAAGAGGCCGGTGTTGACCCCGCCACCTTTGAGGGTAGCGCCGGCGACGTACGTGCTGCGATTCAGCAAGCCAAGCGGGATCGGTCGAGTCGCTTAAATTTAGGCTACGACCGTTTCGCAGATGGGCAACTTTCCGATAGTTGGGCCACCGGTATTTTCCCTAACGTACAGATCGGCTGCCATCCTGAGGCCATTTTTTTGATGCGCTTTATGCCTCATGAAACCGATCCCGAGCGGTTCTGGTATGACACCATGACACTGCTCTTCCCCGTCGACGATCCGGATTATTGTCCACCAGGCTGGATGGGGTTGCCCGAGGGCACCGACGCGACAGGCGCCGTGCGTCCTAAGACGGAAACCTTCTTACTGAACGAGGATCCTGGTTTGGGCTTAGTGCTCAATCAAGACGCCGACTTCCTCCCCTCAGTGCAAGAAGGGATGCGGAGCAAAGCCTTTCAAGGGCAGCTTTGGGGTGAGCAAGAACAGCGGTTACGACATTTCCACGTTGAGCTCGAGCGGCGGTTAGGGCGTTAATCGCTGCCAACCTGCGCGGCGGCCTCTCACCCTGTCACAGAGGGCGTTCCTACGTTTTGGCAAAACACGTCGCGGTGCTATTCATCGTGACAGCCCCGGCAAGCAGCGGACACCTAGGCACCCTTGACGGCTTAGCCCCCACGAACCCGGCAGGCTCATCCCCCCTTGTCGCCAGCTGCGGCGCGACAATTCAGACCAGTAATTCGCCATGAGAAATCACTTTAAATTACAATTAATTGTTTTAAATCAAATATTTGGAATTTATATCTGAATTTCATTCTCCTTAACTCAGTGCGCACCGCGTCTGCCCTCCTACAGAGCAAACTGTGTATACTTTGCGGCCGCAAGTCCGGTGAGGAAAAAAACATGAATGCCCCACAACAAGTCGCTGTCAGTCCCGATACTGAAATCAAAATGCAAGACGCGCTCAAGGCGCAGCAAGCAAGCTATATAAAAGAAGGATACGTCTCGGCTGAGACACGCATCGACCGTATCAACCGAGCTATTGATGTTTTGGTTCGCCATGCTGACCGCATCAGTGACGCGATTGACAAAGACTTTGCAGGCAGGCCCCACCAAATTAACTTGATGACGGACGTCGCCGCCTCCATTGGCTCGATGAAGCACTGCCGCAAGCACCTCAAAAAGTGGATGAAAGCGGAGAAGCGGCCGTCCACCTTCCCTCTGGGTCTACTGGGAGGACGCTCTAGGATTCACTATCAACCCAAAGGGGTCGTTGGGATCGTCGCGCCGTGGAATTTCCCTGTCGCCATGATTTTCCAGCCTTTAGCCGGTGCACTGGCGGCCGGTAACCGCGCCATGATTAAACCATCCGAATTTACGCCTGAAACGTCAAAAGTGGTTGCAGAAATTATTGCTGAAGCCTTTGACCCGACCGAGGTCACTACCTTCTCAGGCGGCCCCGAAGTTGGACAGGCTTTTACGTCGCTCCCTTTTGACCACATGATCTTCACCGGCGCGACCAATATCGCGCGGCATGTGCTGACCGCAGCAGCGCGTAATTTGGTCCCGGTCACCTTAGAGCTGGGTGGCAAGTCTCCTGTTGTGCTGTCTCGCAGCGCCGATCTTGAGCAGGCCATTGAGCGCATCATGGTGGGCAAGACCCTGAACGCGGGGCAGATCTGTCTGGCACCCGATTATCTTTTAGTCCCCGAAGAGCAGCTGGAAGAAGTGATTCGCGTTGCCACCGAGACCGTTGCCAACATGTATCCCAGCCTGCTGAGTAATGAGCAATACACCTCCGTCGTGAATGAGCGTCACCATACGCGGCTGAGTTCGTATATTGCCGATGCTGAGCAACGCGGCTGCCGTGTAATTCCCATTAATCCGGCCAACGAAGATTTCAGTGCGGGAACCCACAAGATTCCCCCGACGCTGGTCATCGCCCCCGAAAACGAAGCGCTGTGCATGGAGGAAGAAATCTTTGGTCCACTGCTTCCGATCCGCACGTACTCGCAGTTTGACGAAACCATTGACCACATTAACAATGGTCCGCGTCCCCTCGCTGCCTACTACTTCGGCAGCGATAAAAACGAGGAGGAAGCGATTCTGCATCGCACGACGTCAGGTGGCGTTTGCATTAATGATGTGATCTTTCACATTGCGCAGGAAGACATGCCCTTTGGCGGCATTGGCCCCTCAGGCATGGGCTCTTACCATGGTATAGAAGGATTCAAGACCTTTAGCCACGCTAAGTCAGTTTACAACCAGACGGTGAAGTTTAATGTGGGCAAACTCGGCGGCATACTGCCACCTTATGGCAAAGCGACGGACAAGAACATTAAATCGCAGATCAAGCGTTGAACGAATCTTAATCAGACGCTTTTGTCCTGTACATCAGGCTAACAACGAGTATAAAAAAACCCGGCGAATGCCGGGTTTTTTTATATGGTTCGCGTTATTTCAGAATATACGCTTTGACCAGCAGTTCCTCGGTAAGAGGATTAAATTCGATCACATCCAGGTTCATGGTGCCGTTGGTGATACTCACCACGTTTC
>JABJAS010000204.1 GCA_018666055.1 Halieaceae bacterium
ATTCTCTCTGAGCAACTGTACCGCGCCTGGTCCATTCAGGCGGGTCATCCTTACCACCGAGGCAACTGATGGCTAGACCACTCGACGCGCTGCGCGACACGCAAAGAGAGTGGATGATCAATCGCTCCCGTTTGATCGCCGCGCTCGTCGGCATTTTTGCCTTGCTGTTAATCCTAGTCTATCGCTACTACTCATTGCAGATTACACAGCATGACGACTTCTTAACCCAGTCTGATCGCAATCGTATTCGTGTCGAGGTGATTCCCCCGACACGAGGGCAAATTGTCGATCGTAAGGGTCGTGTGCTGGCGCTCAATCAACCCACATTTGTGGTGGGTGTGGTTCAGGAACGCAGTGAAGATCTTGAGGCCTTAGTCGCGATTTTACGAGAGCGCTTTGCCTTGTCAGACAGAGAGGTCAAAATTTTTTTTGAGCGATCTGCTCGTCGACGACCTTTCGAGGCAGTGCCTATTAAGCTCGGATTAGACGATACCGAACTTGCCATGGTAGCTGTGGACTTACATTCTTTACCCGGTGTGGTGGTGGACGCGCAGTTGACCCGTTATTACCCGTTTGCTAGTACGCTGAGCCATGTTCTGGGCTATGTGGGTCGTATCAGTACGGAGGATCTCGGTGTGCTCGATGCGGAGCGGTATCGCGGCACATTGCATACGGGAAAAGTGGGGCTGGAAAAGCGCTACGAGCGGCTCTTGCACGGCATGCCCGGCTTTCAACACGTTGAGACGAATGCGCACGGTCGTTTGTTGCGGGTGCTGGAGAAGGAACCGGCTCAGGCTGGGCGAGACTTACAGCTCTATTTGGACCTTGATTTGCAGCGCGTTGCCACCGAGGCGCTCGGTGATCAGCGAGGCGCAGTCGTCGCATTAGACCCTCTTACGGGTGGCGTGCTGGCAATGGTGTCTAATCCCAGTTATGACGCTAATCTGTTCGTGCAAGGCATTAGTTATGTCGATTATGCGCAACTGCGCGGATCACTCGATACTCCCCTTTTGAATCGAGCAGTGCAGGGGCAGTACCCGCCGGGCTCAACGGTAAAACCATTACTGAGTTTAGGTGCTCTGGCGAGAGACTTGATTACTCCCGAGACGACCGTGCGCGACCCAGGGTGGTATCGCTTACCTGGCGATACTCGGCGTTATCGAGATTGGACGTTGCGTGTTAGAGGGGGTGGTCATGCCGAAACAGTCGATCTTCGATTGGCCATCGCTGAATCTTGCGATACCTATTTTTATGATTTGGCGCACCGAATGGGGATCGACACCATGGCAGAAATGCTGGCCCCTTTCGGTCTAGGCCTCCCCACGGGGATCGACACCACCGCCGAGCAGTCGGGCATTTTACCCAGCACTGAATGGAAGCGGAACCAGCTCAGACAAGCGTGGTATCCGGGAGAGACAATCAGTGCGGGTATCGGGCAAGGTTATATGCTGATGACGCCGCTTCAGTTGGCTCAGGCCGCGATGGTCATCGCCAACAAAGGCACCAGCTTTGTCCCATCGCTGGTTCATCGCGTCGGGGATCTGACGGTCGGTGGTGTCCCGCGAGCGCCGATCGCGATGGCGGAGGAGGATTGGCAGGCGGTGGTTGCGGGAATGGTAGATGTGATCCACTCACCTCAAGGGACTGCCGCCTCTATCTCCGATAACATCACCTATCAAATGGCGGGAAAGACGGGAACCTCCCAGGTGATTAGCATCGCTCAAGACGCCATTTATGATGAAGACAGTATTAGTGAGCGAAACCGAAATCACGGTTTATTCATTGCATTTGCCCCCGTGGATAAGCCGCGGATCGTCGTCGCGGTAATCGCCGAGAATGGCGGGGGAAGCACTGCTGCCTCTCCTATTGCGCGCCGCGTTGTTGATGCCTGGCTGATTGAGACCGAGGATGTCTGAGTACAGCCGCTCTCTGGCCGACTCGCATCAAGCGTTTGCGCGCCCTAAGACGCCCGCGGAGCGGTTGCACCTTGACTTAGTGTTGCTCTTGCCTGTGGTCATGATTATGGCGATGGGCTTGTTCGTTTTATTCAGTGCCTCTGATTCGGACTGGGGTGCGGTTAATCGCCAGGTCAGAAATTTCATTATCGGCTTTGGCGTGTTGCTGGCTGTTGCGCAAGTCCGAGTCGATACCCTTCAACGATGGGCGCCTATCTTGTATTTTGGCGCCCTACTGTTGCTGTTGTTAGTGCCTTTTTTTGGGGTTGGGGCAAAAGGTGCCCAGCGTTGGTTGAGTTTGGGGTTTATCCGTTTTCAACCATCGGAGATTATGAAGATTGCTATGCCGCTGGCGGTTGCAGCTTGGGTGGTGCGAGGAGGTTTACCCCCTCGACCCAGTGCGACGCTTGCCGCTATTGCGATCATTGTCATCCCAGCGGCCACAATCGCCTTCCAACCTGACTTGGGTACGGCCATATTGGTTGCCGCAAGTGGTCTTTTTGTGGTGTTTATGGCGGGCATCAGCGGGGTGCAGATTTTGAGTGCGGCGCTCGTTGCGCTAGCGGCTATCTGGCCCGCCTGGTTATTTTTACTGCGTGATTATCAGAAACAACGCATCCTGACCTTGTTTGACCCCGAGGCCGACAAGTTGGGCGCGGGGTGGAATATCATTCAGTCTAAAACCGCAATCGGTTCCGGCGGTTGGTCGGGAAAAGGCTGGTTGCAAGGGACTCAATCACATCTCGATTTTTTACCCGAGAGCCAAACCGATTTTATCATCGCAGTACTGGCGGAGGAGTGGGGCTTTCGAGGCGTGCTCTGTTTGCTGGCGCTCTATGGGGCGGCAGTGGCGCGCGGTTTGTGGATTAGCTTCAGCGCGCAAACGAGTTATGGCCGCTTATTAGCGAGCGCGATCACACTGACTTTTTGTGTGTATATTATTGTGAACATGAGCATGGTGGCGGGCATATTGCCAGTCGTTGGCGTGCCTCTGCCCTTTGTGAGTTTTGGCGGGACTTCCATCGTCACACTGATGCTCGGTTTCGGTATTTTGATGGCCATCAGCACGGAAAAAAGGATTATCTCTCGATGAAAATCATGACACCCCGCGTCAGATCCTTGGCCACCGCTCCTTGGTGGCGCTTGTGCCGAGGGGCAGTGGTGTGGGCCTGCTTCACCATGACACTGGGCGCTCAGGCTCAGGATTATAGTGATCGGGAAGAGGTGGCCGCTATTCTCACTGAAGTCGGTAGTGCTGGTGTTGATGTGGCGTGGGCGCGTGAGTTACTGGCAGGCGCCAAGCGACAGCAAAGTATCCTCGATGCCATTGCGCGCCCGGCGGAAAAAACCAAACCGTGGTATGACTATCGAGACATCTTTTTGACGGATCGGCGCACCCGCGAAGGGGTTGTCTTTTGGGATGCCCACGCAGCGGTCTTGGAAGAAATCAGTCAACGCACGGGGGTGCCGTCTGCAGTCATCGTGGCGATCATTGGTGTCGAGACGTTCTATGGCCGAATTACAGGCAGCTACCGAGTGATAGATGCGTTGACGACGCTGGCATTTGATTACCCGAGGCGGTCGCCCTTTTTTACTCGAGAATTAGAGCAGTTTTTAATTCTAGCCTGGGAGTCCGGTAAGGACCCACTTGCCCTGAAGGGCTCCTATGCGGGAGCGATGGGCTATGGACAATTTATGCCATCGAGTTATCGCGCGTATGCGCGCAGCTTCGAGCCCGACGGTGTGCCGGATATTTGGGATAATCCCGCCGACGCGATCAGCAGTGTTGGGCATTATTTGAACGCGCATGGGTGGCAAGCCGGTGAACGCGTGCTCCTGGATGCGGTTGCGAATCAACCGCCTGATTCACTGTTTGCGGCGGGGCTAAAACCCTCTCAATCGATAGAAGCACTGGCGCAAGCGGGATTGTCGACCGAGGCAGACGCTGATCCCCAAACCCAAGTCACGCCCATCAGCCTTGAGACGACTGATGGACAGCGCTATTGGTTGGGACTGCAGAATTTTTACGTGATCACACGTTACAATCACAGTGCCATGTACGCCATGGCCGTCTGGGAGCTGAGTGAAGCGATCTTGGCGGCGCGGCTAGCCCCCTGACATCACTTCATTGGGGAATGGCGGCGGCTTTAATGCCGCTCATGGTTGCGTGCGCGAGTGCTCCCGGGCCTGCCGATCACGCACCAGTCCTAATTGAGGTCCCGGCCTGGCAGGACGCAGTGCCGCAGCCCGATCCACTGTTACCGGCGGGTAACGCAACACCGTATCAAGTTTTGGGTAAAACGTATCAGGTCATGGCGACTGCTGAAGCCTACGAAGCACAGGGCGTTGCGTCCTGGTATGGGATGAAGTTTCAGGGTAGGCCGACAGCCAATGGTGAAATTTTTGACGTGTATGCGCCGACAGCTGCGCATCGATCATTGCCGATCCCCTCTTATGTTCGCGTGACGAACCTCAATAACGACCGGAGTGTGGTGTTGCGCGTTAATGATCGGGGACCTTTTCATCCAGATCGATTAATTGACCTCTCTTACGGGGCGGCAGTGCAATTAGGTTTTGCTGAGCAAGGCACCACCCGTGTCGTGATTGAGGCGATTAACCTAGCGGGGGTTGATGATCGTCGATCGTTGTCTGGATTCACCTATCGCTTTTTGCAGCTAGGCGCATATCAGTCTGAAGAGACGGCAACAGCATTAGCCCAATCTGTTCAGCAACGTTGGGGCTACCCCGTGTCAGTTGATCCAGTCGATAGCAATGGTACTCGCATGCATCGGGTCCGCGTGGGCCCTTTTGAACACATGGCGACATTAGAGCAAGCCAGTGGTCGCTTAACCGCTGGCGGCTATGGGCCTTTGCTGCGCATACCATGACACGCTGCGTTACCGCTGTTCCCTCGCGGGTTGTTACACTGGCGTCCCGAAAAGCAGCTGCGACGACGAGAGCCCTGCCACCATGAGTATGAGAGACAATATGAAGCGTTTGATGTGTTGTTTGACCTTGGTGCTCATTTTCCCTTTGAGCG
This sequence comes from Halieaceae bacterium, assembly GCA_018666055.1. GTDB lineage: Bacteria > Pseudomonadota > Gammaproteobacteria > Pseudomonadales > Halieaceae > Luminiphilus. Next base: position 4,996 of record JABJAS010000204.1, read on the forward strand.
GTATTGCGAATTCACCATTAGTCCCCAGCGCGCCCTCAATTAACGCTGATTCCTATCTCTTGATCGATTTCGATACGGGGGCTGTTTTGGTCGAACACAACCCTGATTTACGTTTGCCGCCGGCGAGTTTGACCAAATTAATGACCGCCTATATTTTGGCGCAAGAGGTAGAGTTGGGACGCTTGCAACTCGACGATATCGTGCCGGTAAGCCGCAATGCTTGGTCTCAGAACCCCACTTTTAAGGGCTCCTCTCTGATGTGGATCGAGCCTGGAAAGGCGGTGACGGTGGCGGAACTAGAGCGAGGTATTGTGATTTCGTCGGGTAATGATGCCACGGTGGCCATAGCAGAGCATATTGCGGGTAGTGAGGCGGCATTCGCCGATTTGATGAACCAATATGCCGAAACAATGGGCTTGGCCGGGACCCACTTTGAGAATAGTCACGGATTGCCTCACCCAGATCATCTGTCGACGGCCCGCGATCTGGCCGCGATAGCGGCTTCCGCTATTCGCGACCATCCGGATCGCTATGCGGTGTATAAAGAGCAGAGCTATACCTACAACGATATTACGCAATACAACCGTAACCATCTGCTGAGGGAAGATGCCTCAGTCGACGGTCTCAAAACGGGTTACACGCGTGTTGCTGGCTATGGTTTGGTGGCGTCTGCTCAGCGAGAGGGAATGCGATTGATCTCAGTTGTGATGGGTAGTAGTTCCGCCGCTAGCCGCAAAGCTGAGACGCGCAGTTTGCTCAATTATGGCTTTCGGTTTTTTGAGACAGTGCGGCCATTAGAAGCAGGCAGACCGTTGGTCGAACCTCGTGTGTGGAAAGGCAAGGCAGAGCGCGTAGCTCTGGGTGTGACGGCGGACAGTGTGATGACACTGCCACGAAGTACCGCAGCGATTGAGCACCTGATCGAGGTCGACGCGCCGCTGCGGGCGCCCCTCAACGTGGGAGATCGCGTTGGGAGGATTATGCTCAGTCGCTCTGGTGAGCCAGTGGGCGAAGTGCCACTCGAAGTTTTGCAGGCGGTGGAACCGGCAGGGTTTTTTGCTCGCCTGTGGGATGGCATCGTGCTCTGGTTTCAACAGCTGTTCGGTTAAAATGAGATGACAGAGGAACCGCCAAAAATTATCTTCCCTTGCGAGTATCCGATTAAGGTATTGGGTAGGGCGTGTGAGGCGTTTCAACCGACGGTTATGGCGATATTTCACTCTCATGCTGAAGGATTCGATGTGTCTGGCGTAGTGGTAAAGGATTCTCGTAAAGGCACGTTTCAATCGATCACGATCACTATAGAGGCGAAGAGCGAGGCGCAGTTGTCCCTGATTCATAGGGAGCTTATGGATACTGGCCTGGTCTCGATGGTGATTTAGGGCTATGCAATGTCGTCGCATGGGACTGGTGGCCTATCGACCCACATTGGAGTCGATGAAAGCCTTCACAGCGGGCCGGACTGCGGCCACAGAAGACGAAATTTGGTTACTACAGCATCCACCTGTTTACACTCAAGGCTTATCGGGTAAACCAGAGCACGTGCTTGATCCCGGGGATATTCCCGTCGTTCAGATTGATCGCGGTGGACAGGTGACCTATCACGGACCGGGTCAGTGGATTGCTTACATTTTGTATGACCTGAGACGCGCTGGTGTCAATGTTCGAGAGTTGGTGACGCTGCTGGAGACTGCCGTGATCAATTTGTTGGCTGAGTTGGACATTGTGGCTAATGGTGATCCGCAGGCTCGAGGGGTTTACGTTGATGGTTGTAAGATCGCGGCGATGGGTTTGAGGGTCAGTAGAGGGCGGAGCTACCATGGACTATCGCTCAATGCCGACATGAACCTCGCGCCGTTCTCGGGCATCAACCCCTGTGGCTACGAAGGCTTAGCAGTGACTTCGATTGCAGAGCTGCTGGGTGATCGCTGCCCCTCTGTAGAGGCAGTGGGCGCGTCATTAGTGCGGCATTTGCAAGACGTTTTGCCAAGTCCCACCTGACGAGACTCGTGTGGGCTGGCATAATCGCGAGCCGGTCTAGGAGTCACCATGCCTGAATTACAACGCGACATCGATTCCCGTCGTACTTTTGCCATCATTTCTCACCCCGATGCGGGCAAAACGACGATGACTGAGCGGCTCCTATTATTGGGACAGGCGATTCAGGTGGCGGGCTCTGTCAAAGGGAAGCGTGGGCCGCATGCGACCTCTGACTGGATGACCCTGGAAAAGGAGCGGGGCATCTCGGTCACTTCTTCAGTGATGCAGTTTCCTTACCGAGATCGTTGGGTCAATTTGCTCGATACGCCCGGGCACGAGGATTTTTCAGAGGATACTTACCGCACCCTGACAGCGGTTGATTCTGCCCTGATGGTCATCGATGGTGCCAAGGGTGTTGAGGATCGAACGATTAAACTGATGAACGTGTGTCGGTTGCGCGATACCCCAATTATGACCTTTGTGAACAAGCTGGATCGCGATATTCGTGACCCGATTGATTTGGTTGATGAGGTTGAAGAAGTGCTTGGTATTGCCGGTGCTCCCATCAACTGGCCGATAGGTATGGGACGAGAGTTAAAGGGTGTTTACAACCTCTACAACGATACGATTCAGCGATACCGGCCCCGAGGTGAAACACCCTCAGTGCAGGATGATCCGATTACTGGACTGGCGAGCGCTGAAGCGAAAGATCTGCTAGGGGAGGATTACCAGCAGTTTGTCGATGAGATTGAGCTGGTCCGCGGTGCGTCACATGAGTTCTCTCTCGAGGCTTTCCTTAACGGTCAGCTCACCCCGGTATTCTTCGGGACTGCACTCGGTAATTTTGGTGTCAAAGAGATGCTGGACGATTTTGTTGACTGGGCGCCACCACCTCAGCCTAGGGAAAGTCATGACCGTGTTGTGGAGGCATCGCAACCTGGGTTTTCTGGCTTTGTCTTCAAAATTCAAGCCAACATGGACCCTAAGCACCGAGATCGAATCGCCTTTATGCGTATCTGTTCAGGGCGGTATGAAAAAGGGATGAAGATGCGGCATGTCCGATTAGATAAAGACATCAAAATTGCCGATGCTGTGACGTTTCGGGCGGGGGATCGCACATTGGTTGAGACGGCAGTGGCCGGCGACATCATTGGTCTGCACAATCATGGAACTATCCAAATCGGCGACACGTTCACCACGGGCGAGGCGATTCGATTCACCGGGATACCCCATTTTGCGCCCGAGTTGTTTCGGCGCATTCGGCTGAAAGACCCAATGAAGGCCAAGGCATTACAAAAGGGTTTACAGCAGCTGTCAGAGGAGGGGTCTACTCAGGTTTTCTCACCGCTCAATAATGCGGATCTTATTGTGGGTGCGGTAGGGCAGCTGCAATTTGACGTAGTGGCGTATCGACTCGCTGATGAGTACAAGGTGGAAGCCTTGTATGAGCCAGTTAATGTCTACACGGCGCGCTGGGTGGAGGCCGATGAGGCAAGAACGCTCGATGAATTCCGTAAAAAGGCAGCCGAGCATTTATCGGAAGACGGCGGGGGATACCTCACGTATTTGGCACCCACCCGCGTTAATTTATCGCTGATGGAAGAGCGGTGGCCCGATATTCGGTTTCGTGAAACGCGGGAGCACTGAAATGGCTCAGAGCAATGCTTCAATATCCTTGGCAATCGCTTCTGGCTTGGTGGACGGCGCGTAGCGTTTGACCACTTGCCCCTGCTGGTTAACCAAAAACTTGGTAAAATTCCATTTGATGCGTTTGCTGCCCAGTACGCCCGGCGCTTCTGATTTCAGGTGTGTAAACAGCGGATGGCTTGACGCCCCATTCACTTCGATCTTACTGAACAGCGGAAAGCTGGTTTGGTAGTTGAGGTCGCAGAATGACTCAATCTCTTGCTCGTTGCCTGGCTCCTGACCACCAAATTGATTACAGGGAAACGCCAATACCGAAAAACCGTTGGCACTGTAGGTCTTTTGCAGCGATTCGAGGCCAGTATATTGAGGCGTGAAGCCACATTTTGAGGCGGTATTGACGATCAGCAGTACCTTGCCCGCGTAATCCCCTAAAGCAACTTCGTTGCCATTACTCAGCGTGGCCGAGAAATCCGTCACGGTGCTCATGTGCTACTCCTTCTCATCTTATGGTGGCGGCGAACACCTTATGACGAAGCGAGGTAAGTTTCTAGCTCAAAGTCCGTGACGCGGGTTTCAAACTCCACCAGCTCTTGTGTTTTCACTGCCGTGAAAGCCGCTTGAAAGGGCTCGCTGAGATAGTCACGCACAGGCTGGGAGTTGGAGAACTGTGAAATGGCGGTGGCCATATGGCCCGGAAGAGGCGGGGTTTTATCGTCTTCTAGCCAAGCGTTCCCACTAATCGGTGCGGGTGCACTGAGCTTGTGCTCAATCCCCATAAGAATGCCCGCCAGTAGCGCCGCGATGGCAAGATAAGGATTGCTATCGGCACCCGCTACACGGTGTTCGATTCGAGTCGCTTGGCTGTCACTGGCTGGAATCCGCAGCGCAGTCGTACGATTGTCAAAACCCCAATTGGGTTGCGTGGGCGCGTGATTACCGGGTTGAAAGCGACGATAAGCGTTGTAACTGGGCGCAAAAATCAGGTGGGTATCGCTCATCATCTTTAGACAGCCCGCTACCGCCTCTCGCAATAATGGTGTACCCGTTGCGTCACCACTATCAAACAGATTACGCCCTGAACCATCGAGCAAACTGCAGTGCATATGCATCCCATTGCCCGCTTGGTGCTCCATGGGCTTGGGCATGAAGCTTGCCTGAGCTCCGAACCGGGTCGCTACGGCTCTGATGCCGCGTTGCATGCGCACAATCTGATCACAGTAGGTCAGCGCATCGTCTGAGTAGGCCACATTGATTTCGTACTGTGCCGGCGCTGCTTCCTTGAGCACGCCCTCATAGGGAAGATTCTGCGTGTCAAAATATTCGCGCAGGGCCTCAAGTAACGCCTGGTGTTCATCGAGTGCGGTCAATCCATAGAGATTGCCGCCCGTTTGATGCGCTTTCGGCAGCGCGTCACGAATAGACTGACCGGCCGTCTGGCGATCGAATAGGTTGAATTCGAGCTCAATCGCGACTCGGGGATACAACCCCTTAGCCTCTAATGCTTGCGTCACGTGCGCGAGTACTTGTCGCGGGTCGGACAACAGCGGTGAGCCATTATCTTTGAACATGGTGAGGACCACTTGCGCCTGATCAACACCGTGACTGCCTAACACTGGCTTCAGTGATCCGGGAATCGCCTGACACCAGCCGTCAATGTCGCCGTTATCCAGCGCAATGCTGGGCACATCTCTGCCCCAGGCATCTTGCGCGATAGCA
>JABJAS010000205.1 GCA_018666055.1 Halieaceae bacterium
ATTGCCAGCATCAGCACCAGCGGCGACAGCACCCAGGGGGTGATCGCAAATTGGTCAGACAGTGCGGCGCGGATCCGAGTAATGTCATCGGGTGCGGCTGCCCCCTCACTACCAATAAGGGCAAAAAAGAGCAGGGCCAACGCAAACGCCGGCAAGGTCGTCCACAGCATATTTTTAATGTGCTCAAATAGGTCGACCCCAACGGCTGCTGCAGCAAGATTGGTTGTATCCGAGAGCGGCGATAGTTTATCGCCGAAATAAGCGCCCGAGATAATCGCGCCGGCGGTAATGGCGGGGGACAAGCCATAGGTAGTTGCAATGCCCATGAGGCCAATACCCAGGGTGCCGGCGACTGTCCACGAGCTGCCCAGACTCAATGATGCGAGCGCACAAATAACGGCTGAAGCAGCATAGAAAATATCAGGATTGAGTAACTGCAATCCGTAAAAAATCATCCCGGGCACGGTGCCACTGATGATCCAGCTACCGATTAAAGCGCCAACGGAGAGCAGAATCATCATGGGCATAATCGATACGGTAATGGCACCGACCATGCCGTCTTGGATCTGCCGCCAGCTCATGCCGCGCCGCCATCCGACCAGCATGGTCGCCCCTGCTGCAACGACGAGTGCGACTTGATTGGGGCCATAAGACGCATCAGACCCGAACAGAGCAACCGACGTCGATAGCAGCGCTACGAGTAATAAGATCGGTGCTAAGGACAGCAGCATAGAGTTTGGTCAGTTAGGTCGATAATAAGGTTTCGTCATCGTAATTTGGTAGGTCCCAATAATACGCTCTCGAAAGCCTCCCTCACAGTAGCTCAGATAATATCGCCACATGCGGATGAAGCGGTCATCAAAGCCCATTGCGCGAACTTGATCAAGCTGAGTGAGAAAAGTGCCATGCCAATTTTCCAGGGTATCGGCGTAGTCACGAGTGATATCCCGCAAGCCACTGAGTTGCATATCCGTGACGTTGGCCAAGGCGTTGCTGATGACGTTGAGCGAGGGTAGGCAGCCACCGGGAAAGATATAACGCTTGATAAAATCAACCGCATCTCTGGCTTGCTCATAGCGTTGGTCAGTCATGGTAATCGACTGAATGACGGCCTTACCGTTTGGCTTTAGCAGTCGACTCAGCGTACCAAAGTAAGTGTCATAGAACTGGTGCCCCACCGCTTCAATCATTTCAATCGAGACCAATTTGTCGAATTGACCCTCAAGATCACGGTAATCATCAAAGAGCACGGTGATGCGGTCCTGCAACCCGCGTTTTTCGACTGCCTGCACGGCGTAGTCAAATTGCTCCTTAGAAATGGTGGTGGTGGTGACACGACAGTGATAATGCTCTGCTGCATAGATCGCCATACCGCCCCAGCCGGTCCCAATTTCGACGAGGTGATCCTCGGGCTTTAGTTCGAGATCTTCACAGATGAGTTGCAGCTTGTATTGGGACGCTGCGGCTAAGTCGCTGTGCGGTGCTGGGAATACGGCGGCGGAGTACATCATGCTGGGGTCGAGGAAAAGTGAAAAAAATTCGTTACCCAAATCGTAATGAGCAGCGATATTTTCCCGCGATCTGACAGCCGTATTCCTGCGGCCCCAGTGAGTTGTTTTCAAGGCGAGACGGAGCAGCCAATTTTGTTGATCAGACATTGCCTCGAGCATCGCCATATTGCCGCTAAAGGCGCGCGTGACTTCTGTGAGGTTAGGGCTGCTCCATAAGCCTTCTATATAGGTCTCGCCCGCCGCAATGGTGCCGCCGGTCAAAATACGCCGGTAAAGGTCAAGATCGTGGACATGCACTTCAGCGTGGGGGCCTGCAGGATCCGCTTTTGATCCGAATAACAATGTCTCATCTTGCTCTACCATTGTCAGGGAGCCCACCTGAAGCTTCCCCAGTACTGTTAATATCAAGGTTCTAGCCAGCCCTCCCTGCTTTTGCCCAAAGAGCATGGGGAGTTTGGAGATGTTCTTAACGCGATACTCGCTCATGCGGGTCCTTAGCAAAAATGGCTGACGTCGGGAGTGATTTTAGTGGGATCTTCTCGAATGAGCATGCAGGCTGACGCCTTTCAAAAACAGACGCAAGGCCTCCCAATAGATTGCGATCACCACTTTGATCGTCATAAAGGGGTAGGCAGTGATC
>JABJAS010000206.1 GCA_018666055.1 Halieaceae bacterium
CGCACTGCGAGGCTCACTGGAAGCGAAGGGTCTGGTGTTTGTCGAGAATACGAGCGATGCCGATTTACTGTTGAGCTGGCATTTGAACCTCATGGAAAAGACGGACGTCAAAAGCTACAACAATCCCTCCTACGGTGCCTCTATGGGCTATAGCCGTTACAACCGCTACTCGATGTACAACTGCTACAACTGTATGGGTCAGACAGACGTTCGCGTGACTGAGTACACTCAGGGCACTTTCATTATCGATATGATCGACCCCGAGGAAAAAGCCTCAGTATGGCGAAGCGTCACACAGTCTAAGCTGAAGGAAGAAACCATTCGTGATCAGGCAGCCCTCGACAGTGCGGCCGACCGCGTGCTGGGGGGCTTTCCGCCCGCTGGTAGTGCAGCCCCCGCTCCCTGATTCGCATCGCTTACTGCACGCGTATCGAAAGAAACTCATTCAAAGCGGGGTTATGCGGGGGAATGCCCCCGCTGCCTGACCCCAGCATGAGAAGGCGCTCATCGTCTCACTCACGCGAGCCCGCGCCAGACGCTTTGAAAAAGTTGACCTGCGGTCAGCGATCAGCCGCGCCAGTGACTCGGAAGCGATTTATACTGTGCGTTGACTGAGGCTCTGACATGCCCAGCGACGAACGTAGGAACCGACATGTTTACTTATATCAACCCGGAGATTCGTGAGCGTCTGATTCGTGACGGAAAGCTGCGTCGCATCAATAGCGACGGTGAGCCGGTCGAAACAGACAGCGCAGCGGGTCCTGGACAACACCTTAATCTCCTGGGCCCTATCCCCATGCCCCTGGCTAGAGGCTCGCAGCATCCGACGGTCAGATGGTATGCCTGTGTCAGAAGCACCGAGCTGAGTGAGGTTGAGGATCTAGCCAGCACCCTGCGTGAACAAGGCGGCCAACACTTGTTCTCTCATTTGGCCTCCAGCATGGCAGTGAACAGCATATTGGTCATCGGCAAGCCCGAAGAGAGCGATAACCCTTTAGTCAGAGTGCACTCCAACTGTCTAACGGGCGATATTTTTGGCTCTCGGCGATGCGAATGCGGACCACAATTAGAAGCAGCGATTGATCGGATTGCAGAGGATCCCCAGGGCGGTTATTTAATTTACATGGCGGGCCACGAAGGCCGAGGGATCGGGCTCTGGGCGAAAGCGGCGACCTATCTATTGCAAGATGCAGGCGAGGATACCTATCAGGCCAACCAGTCTTTGGGCTTACCCGACGACTCCCGAGATTTTTCGGATGCGGCCATTTTGCTCAAACATTTTTGCCACGATCGCGGCATCCGCCTACTCACCAACAATCCGAAAAAACTGGATGACCTAGCCGCGCTGGGCGTCAAAGGGATTGAACAGGTGAAGCACGTTGTCGGCGTCGACGATTTCAACTTGCAATATCTCAAGGCCAAACGTGATTGGGGACATAAGCTAGCCGACGATGATCTGGATACCCCGACTTAGTGTCGTCAGGTTAATTTAACCACTCCGGCAGCGGCTCCCGCCCCAGCGGCAACTCCATCATGTTATCCGCGGCTTGATGGCTATGCCCTACCATTTCATCGTAAGCGCTGCGTTGTCGCAAGAAGAGCTCGCAGGTGACCGCTTTGCGAATGGTGCGCTGCATCTCTAACAAATTGCGGGTCTTGAGCACCTTGCCGTTGCGATCGGCAATCAGCCGCTCCTCCTCGCCGAGCCGAGCGTGAGCAATATACAAGCTCAAATCCACTGATTCGATGACAACGTCCGTGAGTCCAGCACTGCCGAGCTCGCTTAAGGCTATTTTCATTACACTGTCCCTCCTGAATGAACTACGACTCGGCAGCTCGTTCGGTTTGCTCATTGCTCTATCAGGCTGCCCCCCCTTTGGGTAGACGAGAAGCAGGCGGAAGGCAAACGGTGCGGCCGACCGTCGACCCATACACCAAACGAGGACAAGCGCGACACAGTGTGTCCAGCACAGTATGACAACGACAGCATGGCCATAGTGACTGAGCCCTTCACAATTACCCGAGCAGGCGCGCCCGCGGAGACGCTGCCCCGGTGTAGCGGTGTCTATCGATTTTTCGATGCGGCTGGCGCGCTCCTGTACATCGGGAAAAGTGTCGATATCCGCAGCCGGGTGACTCAGCATATTAATGAGGGTCGTAAACCCGGTCGCCATCAACGTCTGATGTCACAAGTCCGCCAAGTGGATTGTCAAATGACCGCTGGGGAGGTCGGTGCCTTGTTAATCGAGAATGACGCCATCAAACGCGAGGTCCCCCTGTTTAACCGTCGCCAAAGGCGGCTGCGGCGCCTCTGGACGATTACGCTGACCTCTTCGCCTGAGGGGTTTTTGCAGCCCAGCGCCATCGACTTTCTACCCATCGCCACGAGGAACATCGATACATTTGGACTCTATGCCAATAAAAGCCGAGTCATCAGCTCACTGCAAAACCTGGCCAGAGATCACGCCCTGTGTCTTCGCATGATGGGGCTAGACCGAGGCCACGGGCCGTGTTTTCAACACCAACTAGGGCGATGCGATGGCGCCTGCGCCGGCGCGGAATCTTCGGCAGCACACAATGCGCGTTTGCTGGATCAACTCTCGCGACAACGCATCGCGGCATGGCCATTCGACGGCCCTTTACTACTGGCAGAGCACACGATTAAACCCATCGAAAAGCAACCCGAGCAACAATTTCACCTCATTGATCAGTGGGCATGGTACGGCTGCTTCGACACGCTAACAGCGGCACAAGAAGCCTTACTAACCGAACAAACACCCGCCTTCGATCGCGATGCTTACCGCCTGATTTATAGCGCGATGTATCGCGGCCGGGTGAACTTACAAGACGTGTCAACCGGTCAGCCGGTCGTGAACGTCCTGTTGTCAAAGAACCCTCACACCTCATGAATATTGTCTGGTTCAAGCGCGATCTTCGACTCATCGATCACCAGCCGCTCGCAGCAGCCATCGATCAAGGAGAGCCACTACTACTGCTCTACATCATTGAACCGATGCTCATTCGGGACGCTCACTACCGAGGCCGTCATTGGCATTTCATCGCGCAATCGCTCAATGAACTCAATCAGCAGTTGCAGCCATACGGCGCCACCATTCAGGTGCTCGAAGGCGAGGCAGAAACACTGCTGAGGACCCTCCACCAGCACCTGCCCATTAAACAGCTTTTTAGCCATGCAGAGACTGGACTGAGCCTCACTTTTGATCGCGATCGGCGCGTCATGCGCTTTTGCACTGCCGAGGGGATTCGCTGGCAGGAATTCCAAAGCAATGGCGTTCAGCGCGGCCGTGCTGATCGTCGGGGATGGAACCGCGCCTGGCATCAGGTGATGGGGCAACCGCTCATTACGACCAATCTGAATCGCCTCAGAACACTGCATCAGCCGCTACCTGAAGCCTTAATGGGAGCGCAAACAAGCCGATTGGCGGGTTGGGACGCACACAAACCCGACTTTCAGCGCGGTGGCACCCAAGCGGCATCGTCCGTGTTAACGAGCTTTCTCGACGAACGCGCTCAGCGTTATCAAATAAGTATTTCTAAACCTGAGGCCAGCCGACATCATTGTTCTCGACTGTCACCTCATTTGGCGTGGGGCAATCTAAGCTTGCGTCAGGCTTACCACGCGCTGAAACACAGGCAAAGTGAAGGGCAATGGGGCCGCGCGCTCGGCGCCTTTGAGTCTCGATTGCACTGGCACTGCCATTTTATTCAAAAGTTCGAAATGGAATGCCGGATGGAGTGTGAGGACTTAAATCGGGGGTATCTGGATTTTCCGCGTCGCCGCGACCCAGAACGGCTCGGTGCTTGGCGAGAGGGCCAGACCGGCTACCCGTTAATTGATGCGTCGATGCGATGCTTGCTGCAAACGGGTTACATCAATTTTAGATCTCGAGCCATGCTGGTGTCCTTTCTCACACATCATTTGTGGCAAGACTGGCGCACCGGGGCCGCTTGGTTAGGGTCACTCTTCCTCGATTTTGAGCCGGGCATTCATTATCCACAAATGCAGATGCAGGCGGGAGTCACGGGCATCAATACCATCCGGATTTATAACCCGGTCAAGCAATCTTTGGATCACGATCCAGAGGGGACTTTTATCTTACGTTGGGTGCCTGAGCTGGCTGGCCTACCCACCCCGCTGCTACATCAACCTTGGCTTCGATCACCGCTTGAGCGCCAGATGCATCCCATCGACTATCCTGACCCCATCGTGGATCTCAAAACGTCTTATCAGGAGGCTAAAGAGCAGTTGTGGCGGCTCAAATCCACTGAGGGCGTTAAGCGCGAGCGGGAGCGTATTCTCAGTCGTCATATTGAACAGCGCGTCAGTCGCGCGAAGAGCGCCTCCTCCCCCTAAATCCTTTGCTATGCTGGACGCCACTAAAAACCGTAGAGAGACCATTATGCTGATCATCCTCTGGATTCTCGGAGCGCTACTCGCTTTGGTCGTATTGGCCATAGTGCTCCTCCCCATCTTTATCGACGAGCAGGCGCTCACTGAGTTGGCGGCAGAGCAAGTGCGCGCCAACACAGGGGGTGAGTTGGTCATCAACGGGGAGACCGACATCAGTTTCTTTCCGCGCTTTGGGTTGCGACTCGAAGACGTCGAACTGGATCTGCCCGCGCAAACTGAGTTTGACGTCACGATCGCGGCGTCGGTGGATGAATTAGAGGTAGGTCTTTCTCTATTACCGCTGTTGAGTGGCACTGTCGATGTCGGCACGATCATCATTGCGGGGATCGCTGCGGACATCACCGAACCACAGGCACTCCCGCCAGCACCCGAACCCATGCCAAGCATGAGTGATAGGGAATGGGAACAGCGAGGCAAGCTCATTCGACGGACCAAAGCGCAAGAGCGTCAGCGCCAATTGGACGAGGGGAGTGATTTCTCCGGAATCGGCATACTCGCCGAGGCCATCCGAATAGATGATGTCACCGTGAAGATTCGATCGTGGGAAGGAGATCTCATCAACCACATTGTGGTGGAAACCCTGTCTCTCGCCGACGTGAATACGCGAGATGAACCGATGCGCCTCGATGGCGCAATCATCGTACTCGGTGATGGCGGCGCCGTGCCGTTAGAGATTTCCCTCGACGGCAATATCCGACTCACCTCTGATCTGAGCAGGCTCCAGCTAGATCAGTTAAAAGCAACGGTGGACGGTGCGCTCACCGAACCGGTCATCAATACACTTAGCGGTGACTTCACAATGACTCCCGCCAAGGGCGACTTCGTCATTAATACGAGACTGCCTGGAGGCGATGTGAACGGTCAGCTGGTGTGGTCGCCGCTCGAAAGCCCAGAGATCAAGCTCGACATCACAACTGAACGACTCGATCTGGATCAGATTCATCCAGCAACCCCGGCTGCGACAAACTCAATACCGATGGAGACCGCACCCAAGGAAGCCGCAACGAAGGCCACAGCAACGGCGCCCCAGCCCGTTACTCAGCCAACAAACGTGTCGGCACCCCTCCCCGTGGGTCCGCTACGCGACCTAGACTTAGCACTGCGTGTAGCCGCTGACCATTTGATTGTCAGTGGACAATCGATTAACACCGCTCAAGTCTCTATGACCATTAGAGATGGCGTCACGACCATCGATTACCTCCGTGGTGTAATCCACGAGGGGCAACTCGACACCCGCATCACACTGAATGCGCGCAGACCCATCGTGGAAGCCGACGTTGAGGGTGGACTAAAAGGGGTCAACATGGATTTGTTGCTGGCAAGTGTGGGCAACACGAATGCCGCGACCGGACGAATCGAACTCGCGTGGGATATCGATACCGAGGGCGCAACCAGTAATGACCTGATCACCGGCCTCAACGGCGATGTCAGCGCGGAGGGTCAAGACCTTGTGTTCAATAAAATTGCCGTTCAAGGATTAGTCTGCACGGCCGTTGCAGCGGTGAATAAAATCCCACCGATCTCAGGTCTTCCCACCAACACACCCATTAGTGAGCTCAGAATGGCGCTCGATTTTGATGATGGCGCGGGCGACATTGAGGCACTGCGCTTTGCGACGCCCGGCGTGGTCATGAAAGGCTCGGGTGATATTGCGCTGGATACCCTCGACTACCGCTTTCGGCTGGAAGGCCAAGTCAATAATGACATCATGGAGGTCAGCCCGCAGTGTGTTATTGACCAACGCTACGCGGGCGTCGACTGGCCGGTCGACTGCCAAGGCAATTTATCTTCGGAATCGGGCGCCGCCTGTCAGATTGATATTGCGTCCGTGGCTGAACAGATCCTAAAGAATGAAGCACAACAGCAGCTTCAAGATGTGATCGAGGAAAAAGCCGGCGCCTTTATGAAGAAACTGTTCGGTGATTAAACTATTTCCCATCGCGGTAGCGAAACGATGACAGCA
>JABJAS010000023.1 GCA_018666055.1 Halieaceae bacterium
CAGAGGTATTGTCCCGCCTAAGATTTTAAAAAGATTTCGCAGTAGACTCTGGGTCACCACTTTCTGACGTGAATCCTATGTCTGTTGACTTGAAAACACTCGGTGAAATCTTGGATCGCATCAGCATCCAAAAGCCTGACGAGATTGTCATCACCACCATCATGCGCGACGGCTCCGACGACGCCATCACCCGCCAAGCGCTCAAGCATCGATCTGACAGCCTGGGTCAGGCCTTGCGGCACGCCGAAATCGGCCCCGGCGATTTTGTCCCGATTCACCTACCCACTTGCACCGATTTTCTCGTCGCCACGATTGCGATTTTCAAAGCCGGGGGCACACCGATGCCCGTCAGTGACCGATTGCCTGATGCCGAGCTGGCACAATTACTAACACTCGCCGAACCCAAGGTGGTTATCAGTCGCACCCTCACCGCACCGGTCGTGCTCAACCCGACTGATTTTGACGGAACCGAATCGATCTCACCGAACCTACCTACTCTCATCAGCAACCCCATCAAAGCATTGGCCAGCGGTGGCTCCACAGGCAAACCCAAGCTGATCATCACCACGGGTGATGCCCTGTTTCATGCCGACAAACCCATCATTCCCATGCTGATGCGATTTGAACCCAGCGACCTCAAGTACTCACCGGGCCCGCTTTACCACAACGGGCCCTTTTGGTTTTCGGTGAACATGTTGCTCCGCGGCGGCCGCATTCTGTTAAACGAGCGTTTCAATGCAACGCAGTGTTTGCGTGACATTGAGGCCTATCGTCCCACCGTGCTGAACCTTGTTCCGACGATGATGCAACGGCTATTACGAGAGGACAGGTGGGCAGCCGCCGACCTCTCTTCCGTCCGCGTCGTATGGCACCTTGCGGCACCCTGCCCGGCTTGGGCAAAAGAAGCCTTTATTGAAAAGCTGGGTGAAGACGTGATCTTAGAACTCTGGGCTGCAACTGAGGGTAATGGGTTAACCATAATCGATGGTGCGCAATGGCGCTCGCACCGCGGCAGCGTCGGCCGGCCCGTGGGCACTGATATCCTCATTTTAGATCAAGACCGGCACCCCTTGCCTACTGGAGAAATAGGCGAAATCTTTACCCGTATGGCACAAGCTGCTCCGCCCTGTGAGTACCGTGGCACTCAGAATCTCGAAGTCATACTCGATGGCTTTACTAGTGTCGGCGATATGGGTTGGGTCGATAACGAGGGCTATCTCTATTTAGCGGATCGACGCACTGATCTCATTATTTCGGGAGGGGCTAATATCTTTCCCGCTGAGGTTGAGTCAGTGGTGACGCAGCACCCCAAGGTGAAAGATGTGGCCGTAGTCGGTTTAAAAGACGACGATCTGGGCCGTCGAGTGCACGCTATCGTGGAGAGTTTCGACGAGGCAGACGCCCCCACGATAGAGGAACTAACCAGTCTCTGCGCGGACCACTTAGTCAAATATAAAGCACCGCGTTCCTTCGAATTGGTTCAGGCGCTGCCGCGCAATGAAGCGGGTAAGATTCGACGTAGTCAGCTAAGAGAAGAAAGAGGCGGATAAGCCATCCTCCGCCTCCACGACGCAGCACAACACAGGACGTGGGAACACATCGCTATACGATCAGCGAGCTGGGTCTTCGCTCCGACTTGGGCGATACTTGGTGTCCGCCTACCCCATAAAAAAGGCCCCCCTATGCAAGTGATGACCGTATTGCCACAGGAGGATCTGCGCAGTATTGAACAGTCGACGCAGGCAGCCGAGTTGGCGGGCTATGACCAAATTTCAAGCATGGAAAACCGCTACGATCCCCTGCTACCTTTGGGCATCGCCGCAATCGCGTCGGAAACGATTAACATCGGCACGGCCGTTGCCATTGCCTTTCCTAGATCCCCAATGGTGGTCGCCAACAGCTGCTGGGACCTCCAAAAGGCGTCCGAGGGGCGCTTTATTTTAGGGCTGGGACCGCAAATCAAAGCGCATAATCAAAATCGCTTTTCAGTGCAATGGTCGGCACCTGTGCCGAGAATGCGAGAGTACGTTGCCGCATTGCGCGCCATTTGGCGCAACTGGCAACTGGGAGAACCGCTCGATTTTCGCGGTGAGCACTACACGTTCACGTTGATGACACCGAACTTTGTACCCGAGTCCACGAATCAACCCCCGGTCCCCATTACCATCGCCGCAGTCGGCCCCCATATGCTCAAGCTGGCTGGGGAAGCCTGCGACGGCGTGCACCTGCATCCATTTTGTACCCGCGCCTATATCGAAGACGTCGTCACACCCAGGATTGAGTCAGGCCTCGCCGAGTCGGGCAGATCACGCGATGCCTTCCAAGTGGCGGGCGGCGGGTTTTTGGCGACGGGCGAAACGGATGAAGCCGTCGCCAAAGTAGTTGAATGGGTGCGATACCGCATCGCCTTTTATGGCTCAACTCCAGCCTATTGGCCGGTGCTAGAGCATCATGATCTGGGCGATCTCGGGCGCAAACTCAACAGCATGACCAAAGCGGGTCAATGGGATCAACTGTCAGCAGAAATCGATGACGACGTGCTATCACTCTTCACCGCCATAGGTCGCTACGATGAAATCACGGACGCAGTGAGAGAACGATTTGGCGGCGCAGTTGATATGCTCTATGCGAGCCTCTCTGCCGACAATATTCCTGACATTCCCCGCGATGTACTGCAGGACATTCAAGCGATTGATGTTTCCTTCACTGGTTTTCAGCGCGATTGGTGAACGCAGATTGGCTAGTCTTCCCTTGCGTCCTCCTGCAGACGTTCTAAACGATCTTGTTCTGCTTGCAGAGCGGCCTTAATTTCCTGCATCACGCTATCGGTATCTGCCGCAATCAGTTCTGTGTCAAACACGCCGGTGAGTTGTGTTTCTGGGTGAAGCGCGCCGTCTTCATACAGTGCCCACATCTCTTCCGTATATTGGCCATCCAACAGTTCAGGCGCCGATTGACCGTAATAGGCCGTAATGTTGTCGACATCGCGCGCCAGCATGGACTTGGCGTGATTGTTACCCGCCGCGTTGACTGCCTGCGGCAAATCAATAATCACGGGGCCGTAATCGTCCACCAGCACATTGAATTCAGACAGATCACCGTGCACTAACCCCAAACACAGCATTTTGACCACGTAACTCATCACCGTGGCATGATCTTCCAGCGCTTGCTCTCGGGTAAGTAAGACGTCGTTCAATCTGGGCGCAACGTCACCGTCCTCGGTCGTCACTAACTCCATGAGCAGAACCCCCTCAAAACAACCAAAGGGCTTGGGTACCCTGACCCCCGCCGCCTCCAGTTGGTATAGCGCATTTACTTCGGCGCTGTGCCATTCTGCTTCTTGTTGTTTACGGCCGTATTTAGAGCCCTTGTCAATCGCTCGCTGTCGCCGACTATTGCGCCCCTTGCGGCCCTCTTGATACTCCACTGCTTGCTTGAAACTGCGCTTAGCCGCCTCTTTATACACTTTGGCACAGCGGATTTCCGTGCCGCATCGCACGATGTAAACGGTCGCCTCCTTGCCGCTCATCAGCTGCTGGAGTACTTCGTCAATGACGCCGTCTTCGATCAACGGCACGATGCGCTTCGGTGTTTTCATATTTCCATTGTCTTCGCCGCAGAGCCAGAGCACACGGTAGGTTCACAACTGTCGAGGTGCCATGACCTCGCTCCAGACATAGTATGCGGCCAAGCGCTCGTGCTGCCAAATCAACGCCACCTTACCCTGTCAATTCAGATGACCTTTTGGCAACCGCCAGGGGTGTGGCGGCAGCGTCGGAACGACGTGATCTTTCCCCAACACACCCGTTGTACCCTATACTCCGCTCCTCATAACTACCCAGTAGTGCGTCTGAAGTAATCCAATGACAGACCCCACGCGCCTGCCCGCCAACGAGAGAGAGCCTAAATGTCAGACAACAGCGCCAGAGAACTCCGTTCCACCCTGACCGATGAGGGGGTGATAGAACTGTCAATTGTGACGCAAGAGCGGCCTGTGCCCGGAGACGACGAGGTACTGCTTAAGG
>JABJAS010000207.1 GCA_018666055.1 Halieaceae bacterium
CAAGGCAAAGGTTTAGGCGCTATAATGCAGGGCATGTGGGCGTTCATTCATAAATTGGGGTCACCCCCTTGGTTTTTCGGATTCAGTGGCACACTGGTGCGCTGGCTATTGCCGGTGACTGTTTTGCTGCTTGCGGTGGGTGCCTATTGGGGGTTGCTGGTTGCCCCCCCGGATTTTCGTCAGGGTAATTCCTACCGCATTATTTATATCCACGTTCCTGCAGCCGTTGTGGCATTGGCCGGCTATTACGTGATGGCGATTGCCGGCGCAATCAGTTTGATCTGGCGGATTAAGATGGCCGACGTGGCCATGCGCGCGGCCGCTCCTGTGGGGGCTGTGCTAACGGCCGTTGCATTGGTGACCGGGGCGATTTGGGGTAAGCCGACATGGGGCGCTTGGTGGGTATGGGACGCGCGGATTACGTCGATGCTGATCCTACTGTTCCTCTATCTTGGTGTGGTGGCGTTGTTTGAAGCGTATGAAAATAAGACCGCTGCAGCAAAGGCTTGTGCGGTACTGACCTTGGTCGGCACTGTTAATATCCCTATTATTTATAAGTCAGTCGACTGGTGGTACTCGCTGCATCAACCTGCATCGCTCAAATTTACGGGTGAGTCGGCTATTGATGCGAGTATGTTGTATCCCTTGTTGGTGATGATTGGCGCATTTTATTTGCTGTTCGCGATGTCGATGCTGCTGAACATGCGTGCAGAGTTGCTCTGGCAGCATCGGAACGCGCATTGGTTGCGGCAACGGTTGGATGTGTCTTGATGTATTTTGAGTCCCTTGCTGCTGCATGGCACATGGACGGCCATGGTGGTTATGTTTGGATGGCCTACGCACTGACGACGATAGCCGTGGTGTTGATGGTTTGGTTGCCACTGGCACGCTTTCGTCGACACTTACGTTGGGTCAGCGCGGACCAGCTACGGCAAGACGCTGACAGTCAGTTATAACTGCGGGTAACCATACTGCCTTCTGATCGAGAGGGCTCATTGAAAAGAGCGGGTGCTATGACAGATCAGTCCAGCAAGGCAATCACGGCGAAGCGGTGCGTTACCGCTTGGAGTGACTGAGATGCACCCTGCGCGAAAACAACGCCTCATTTTGGTAAGTCTTGTGGTGGTGCTATCGAGTACCGCCATCGGATTAGCGGCGTATGCACTCAGAGATAACATCAATCTGTTCTACCCGCCGGCCGAAGTCGCGGCGGGCAAGGCGCCCATCGATCGCACAATCCGGTTAGGGGGAATGGTGGTTGAGGGCAGTATTGAACGCAGCCGTGACGAGCTCGACACCACCTTTTGGGTGACAGACTACAAAGCCTCGGTCGCCATTCGTTATAGCGGTATATTGCCCGACTTGTTTGCGGAGGGGGAGGGCATCGTCGCTGAGGGTCGGCTTGACGAGCAAGGTGTATTGATTGCGACTCAGGTACTGGCGAAGCATGATGAAAATTATATGCCCCCCGAGGTTGCTGCGGCGCTCGAAGGGAATACGCCGCGCTCCGCTGCGCCGTATCAGCCATGATCCCTGAAATAGGACACCTCGCCCTTATTATCGCCTTCGTATTTGCGATGGGACTTGCAGTGATTCCGATGTGGGGGGCGGTGCGCGGCAATAGCGCTGCGCTGAATCTCGCACCGACTCTCGCTATGGGCCTCCTAGTGTTTGTGGCCATTGCCTTTGCCATGCTCGCAGTCAGTTTCCTCAAAGATGACTTTTCAGTCGCCGTCGTCGCGGCAAATTCGAACAGCTTGTTGCCGGCCATCTTCAAGTTTTCTGCTTTGTGGGGTAACCACGAAGGCTCTCTTCTACTGTGGGTGCTCATACTATCTGGGTGGATGGCGGCGGTGTCATGGTTCAGTCATGGACTGCCAAGCGTGATGGTTGCCCGGGTCTTGAGCGTGATGGGCATGATCGCGGTTGGTTTTCTCGCTTTTTCTCTCCTGACTTCGAACCCTTTCGAGCGTTTGCTCCCCAACATACCGCTCGATGGCAATGACTTAAATCCACTGCTTCAGGACCCGGGTTTGATTATCCATCCACCGCTTTTGTACATGGGTTACGTTGGATTATCGGTACCGTTCGCCTTCGCGATCGCGGCGTTACTGGGGGGTAGATTGGATGCATCGTGGGCGAGATGGTCGCGTCCATGGACCAATGTGGCTTGGGGTTTTTTGTCGCTGGGGATCATGCTGGGAAGCTGGTGGGCTTACTACGAATTAGGATGGGGTGGCTGGTGGTTCTGGGATCCGGTCGAAAACGCGTCCTTCATGCCTTGGTTAATGGGCACCGCATTGGTGCACAGCCTCGCCGTCACCGAGAAGCGGGGAGTGTTTCGGGCGTGGACGGTGTTGCTCGCTATTTTTGCTTTTTCATTGTCTTTGTTGGGGACGTTTTTGGTTCGCTCGGGCGTCCTAACCAGCGTCCATGCTTTTGCCTCTGATCCTGAGCGCGGGCTCTTTATTTTGATATTCCTCGCATTGGTCATAGGGGGGTCTTTACTGTTGTATGCCGTGAGAGCCCCTACTGTCGCAAGCCGCATTAATTACACCGCGGTGTCGCGGGAATCGCTGCTGATGGTCAATAACCTCGTGTTCACGGTATCCACGATCATTGTGCTGCTAGGCACGCTTTTCCCACTGGTGATGGATGCATTTTCGTTGGGTAAGTACTCTGTTGGACCGCCTTATTTCAACGCGGTGTTTGTCCCTTTGATGGCATTAGTGATGCCTTTTATGGCCATTGGGCCTTTGTCGCGATGGCGTGAAGATTCTGCCGCTCGCTGGCTACACGAGTTGCTCGTACCGGGCGCAGTGGTGGTGGTGTTCGCGCTGGCGGTGCCCCTCCTTTTTGGGGGGCGGTTTAATGTGTGGATCGCGCTGGCGGTGCTGCTCTCGGGATGGGTGGCAATTGGCGTTCTGAAAGATTTGTGGCGTCGTCTTGGTGTGGGCTCTGGCTATGGATTGAGGTGGCAGACGTTAACCCCGAGTTTCTTGGGGATGGCAACGGCGCATTTGGGTTTTGCGGCCGTGGTCATGGGCGCGGTAGTCGTGACCCAGCTGAACGAAGAGCGTGATCTGCTGATGGAGGTGGGGGACGTCGAATTCCTCGGAGGGTATCGGTTCGAGCTGACGGCTCTATCACGGCAGGCGGGACCCAACTATATGGCAGATCAGGCAGTTTTTGAGATCACGCAGGGAGACAAGCCCATTGCGACCCTGATCCCCGAAAAGCGACGCTACTTTGCGAGCGGGCAAATGATGACTGAAGCGGCGATTGACGGGAGTGTCTGGCGCGATCTTGAGATCGCGTTGGGAGAGCCGGTCGAAGAGGGTGCCTGGGCGGTTCGACTGCAATTCAAGCCCATGGTGCGGTGGTTGTGGTTGGGTGGCGCGCTCATTGGCTTTGGTGCACTCCTGACGGTGGCAGACAGGCGCTATCGCAGGCAGTCAATGCGACAATCAGCCGCGGTAGCGGAGGCGACAGGGCTTGCGGGCTAAGCGATTCATTCCGTTAGCCGGCTTTGCGCTGCTGGCGTTACTGCTTTTTAAGGGGTTGTCGATTGACCCAACGGCCCTGCCAGCGGCCCGTCTAGGCCAGCCGTTCCCTGACTTTAGCCAGCCAGAACTTTTGACGGCGGAGGTCATTGGCGCGTCGGCGCTGCAGCCTCGGCCTGCTCTGGTCAATGTATGGGCGACCTGGTGCTACTCGTGCCGCGTTGAGCATCCCTATCTGCTGACTTTGGCCGCACAGGGCGTCCCTATTTATGGGCTGAATTATAAAGACGAGTCAGAAAAAGCACGGCAATGGCTCGTTGAACTGGGAGATCCTTATCGTCTCAATATTGCTGATCGTGACGGGACGGTGGGCCTTGATCTCGGTGTTTATGGCGCGCCAGAAACCTATGTCTTAGGTCCAGATGGCGTCATTTTACATCGGCATGTGGGCGTGCTCGATGAGGCGGTGTTTGAGCGCGATATTCGTCACTACTTCACAAGCCCAGCGAAAGTGGCTCAAGTCAGTTCTTCAGGGGATGGTGAGTAGTGGGGCGCTTAATTTGCGCGCTCATTCTGGTCTCCTCTTCGGCGTGGGCCGTCATTGAAACGTATGAATTCTCGTCACCTGATTTGGCTTCGCGATATCACCTATTGAGTCAAGAACTGCGCTGTCCAAAATGCCAAAATCAAAATATCGCAGATTCTAATGCGCCCATAGCGCGCGATCTGAGGGTGGTGCTATACGAGCAATTGGAGGCCGGTCAAACTGACGCGGAAATTCTCGATTTTATGGTTGCCCGCTATGGTCAATTTGTTCGTTATCGGCCTGAGGTGGATCGCCAGACGGCCCTTTTGTGGTGGTCGCCTCTGCTGTTGCTGGTTTTAGGTGGCCTCGGGGTGGCGCGTCATTTTCGCAAAAAAGAGCATTACCCCGATCAAAGGCTGACGGCTGCGGAGCAGGAACAGGTTGATCGATTGTTAGAGGACCGAATTCCTTGATCGATGATTTTTGGATCGCCGCGACAGCGCTGTTGCTCGGCGCGATAGTGTGGGTGCTCGTATTACCCCGGTATTGGCAGAGAAAGTACCCCACGGAAACGAATGAAGACTGGCTGCGTCTCAGGCAGCGCGAGTTAGCAGGGGAGTCTGAGCAGTTGCAACAGGAGGCCGCACTGCGGCTCATCGAGGACGGCATTATCGATGACGTGCCGCGCTCAGCGGGCCCCCTGATCTCTTCCAGGGCTGCCCAGTGGGCGGGCGTTGTGCTACTGACGGTATCGGTGCTGTCGCTTTACCAGCATCTAGGCAGTTGGGAGGACGTCAATATTGCACGTGCCTTATCGGATGTTGAGCGCGCTCAGCCTGCCGACATTATCGCGCTGATATCGCGGATTGAGACACGCGCGGAGGCGAGGCCTGCTAATGCAGATTATGCCCTGCTGCTGGGCGAGTACTATTTGTCGGGTAATGATCCGACGGCGGCATTTAACTATTTTGATCGTCTCGTTGTGATGGGGGCGTCGGCACCTGAAATCCTAGGCAAGGCCGCTCAGGCAGAGTTTCTCGCTAATGATCGCCAGCTCAGCGCAACGGCGCGGGCGCGTGCAGAGCAGGCGCTGGCGGTCAATACCGCGGAACCCGCGGCGCTGGCGACGTTGGGAATGGCTGCGTTTGAGGAATCCGATTTTCGCGCCGCTATTCAGTACTGGCAACGCCTGCAAGCGTTGGAGCCCCCAGGTTCTCCGGGGTACACGATGCTCGCACAGATTATCGAACGCGCGCGAGTCGAGTTAGGTGAAGCGCCCACTGTGTTGGCTGACGAGTCGCTCGCTGGAGCGGCGCCCGCCATCTCATCGAAATCGCCGGGTGTGGACGTGGTGGTGAGAGTGCCTGAGGGTGCGCTTGTCCCTCCCAATGGGTCGGTGGTGTTCGTGCTGGCGCGTGCCGCAGGTACTGAACAGGGCATGCCTATCGCGGTCAGCCGGACCCAGCCGGAGCGTTGGCCGTTGTCGGTGAGACTGGATGATGGGCAATCGATGGCAGGTCAGCTGATATCGGAGATCACGGCCGTATCGATAGAGGTTCAAGTATCGATTGATGGCCAGCCCGGCCGAGATAACGCGTTGTATTGGGGGCGGGTTGACGCCGTCACAGTGGGTGGTGTTGAGCCGGTTGTGATCGCCTTAACGGGCCAATAAAGGGCTAATTCAGCATCAGCCATAGTGTTGTTGCTCGGAAGCATATACACTACATGTTGTGTTTTTAGCTCGCTTCGGCACATCACGTGCCGAGAGCGTACCCGATAGGTATCCGGATACATAAATGCGCCTGAAATCCATCAAGTTGGCCGGTTTTAAATCCTTCGTTGACCCCACTACCGTGCAGTTTCCGGGCAATATGTGTGCGGTCGTCGGCCCCAATGGCTGTGGCAAGTCAAACATCATCGATGCGGTGAGATGGGTGATGGGAGAAAGCTCCGCAAAGACGTTGCGCGGCGAATCCATGACAGACGTTATTTTCAACGGAACGACGAGCCGCCAGCCAGTGAGTCAGGCGTCTATTGAGCTGATTTTTGATAATACAGAAGGCAAAGTCGCCGGCGAATTTGCGGCTTATAACGAGATTTCTGTGCGACGTGTGGTCACCAGAGAGGCCCAGTCGGAATACTACTTAAACGGTGCAAAGTGCCGCCGGCGCGATATTACGGATTTATTTTTAGGGACCGGACTGGGACCACGCAGTTACGCGATTATTGAGCAAGGTGTCGTATCTCGGCTTATCGAATCTAAACCAGAGGAGCTCCGGGTCTTTATCGAGGAAGCGGCAGGAATTTCGAAGTATAAAGAGCGCCGCAGAGAGACCGAGAATCGGATGCGGCGTACCGGAGAGAATCTCGAGCGGTTGACGGACTTGCGCGATGAATTGCAGCGCAATCTGGCGCATTTGGATAGGCAGGCGAGAGCGGCCGAGAAATACGCTGAGCTCAGGGCTGAGGAACGGCAACTGCAAGGTGAGTTGTTTGCCATTCAGTGGCGTAATTTAACGGCCTCTAAAGGCGCAGTGTCTGGCGAGATTGCGTCGTTAGAGGTTAAGCGTGAGGCGGCCAAGGCAGAAGTTACCCATACTTCTAGTCAGTCCGAAACGGCGCGGGTCGATCAGACTGCGGCGACCGATGCACTGCATGCTGCACAGGAGCATTACTACAGCGTCGGTGGTGAAGTGACTCGCATTGAACAGGCATTGCGGTACGCGCAAGAGCGTCGTGGGGAGTTACAGCGAGACCTGGAACAGACACGTTCTAATTTACAGCAAACCCGCCAGCACCTGGAGGGTGATCAGCAGCAGCTGGTCAAGTGGCAGGAGGAGCTCGGGCGCGCAGAGCCGGCGCTGGATGAACTCAAGGCTGCCGCCAGAGCGGCGGCAGAAAGCTTGCAAGGGGCCGAGCGCGCCGTGCAGGTTTGGTCGCAAGGCTGGGATGGATTCAATGACCGGGCGCAGGGTCCGAGCCAGACCGCTGAGGTACAGCAAAGCCGTATCGTTTATCTCGAGCAGGTGCTGACTAAGCTGCAAGAGCGGCTTCAACAGCACAAATTAGAATCAGAGTCGTTGGCGACGGATCAGGGTGAGTCTGCGGTAGAGCCGTTACAAGCCAACATCGATAAGGCCGATCGAGCTATTCAGGGTAAAGAGCAGGACATTCAGACACTGCAAAAGCAGTTGATGGAATCACAAGCCGCGATCGAGCAAGGCCGGCAACAGCAGGACGCGATAAGAGCGACCATTCAGGAAAACCGGGGACACATTGCCTCTTTGACGGCATTGCAAGAGGGTGCTTCGGATGATCGCGAGCGCATCGCGTTGTCGGATTGGATTGAGACGGAGTCCGTGCAGTCATTAGGGACTGTTTACGCCGCTCTCGAGGTCGATACGGGGTGGGAGGCCTCGGTGGAGCAAGTGCTGGGTGAGGCGTTGTCGGCACAGGTCCTAAGCGACTCAGATATGGCAAGTTTGCCGAGTGTGGCGACATTGCCGGCGGGCGCGTTCTTGGTAGAGCAAGGGACACGTAAGGCGGGCAACCCCGACGGGACGTTAGCGGCGCACGTCAAAGGGCCCGCTGGCATTGTTCAATGGTTGCACTCGATCAAGGTGGCGGGGGATCTTGAGGGAGCGCGACGGCGATGCGCTGAGCTCGCTCCGCACGAGTCTGTTGTGACGAAGGATGGACACTGGTTAGCAAACGGCTGGCACCGGCGCAGATCTGGTGCCGATGCTGCGGCCGGGATCATTGCTCGTCAAGCGCAACTAGAATCGCTTCAGGCTGCGCTGGCTCAGGGCAATGATGAAGCTTTAGCCGTAGAGGTATCGCTGAGTGACTTGTTGAGTGCTAGGGGGGCATTGGAGAAGTCACTGTCTCAAACTCAGCAGAGTCTGCAGCAATTGATTAATGAGCGCGCAGAGTGGGTGTCAGAGCGGAGAGCCGTTGCCACGAAGCTTGAGCAGCAACTGCAGCGCCGCAACCAACTGCAGGAAGAAATTAACGAGAGCGGCCGGCAGTATGAACAGGAGCAGGCCAATCTTGCGCAAGCGAGACAAACTCTGAGCGCTGCGCTGGACCAGATGGAACTCGATCGGACCGAGCGGGACATGCTGCAGAAAGAGCGGGTGACTTTGACCGAGGCGTTAGCGCAGCAACGGGAATCTGCGCGTCTGTCTGCTGACCTGCTAATGCGCTCTGAGTTGCAGTGTCAAAACTTGGTCACACAGGTGGCCACGTTAAAAGAAAGCCTTTCTCGGATGGAACTGCAGCGTAAAAATCTAGAGTCCCGCGAGACCGAGCTTTCCGATACGTTGCCGGTAGGGCAGGACCCTGATGCTGAAAATAAAGCCAAATTGGCGGAGCTGCTCGATCAGAGAGTCAGTGCTGAGGCCGAGTTGAATATTCAACGGGGACGGGTTGGCGATATAGAGGCTAAGTTGCGAGAGCTCGATAAGCTCCGGCTCGAGCAGGACCAGGCGGTTCAGTCGCTTCAGGCGCAAATCGAGGGTTTTCGTCTGCAGGAGGCCGAGAGCAGCGTGCGTCTTGAGTCGTTGGTGAATGAGATTGAAAAGCGTGACGGGGTGCCGCAAGAAATTGCAGCCGCGTTGCCGGAAGAGGCGAGCGAATCAGAGTGGCAAGATAAAGTGGTGCGGGCAGAAGCAAGAATCAATCGGCTAGGGCCCATCAACTTGGCAGCGATTGACGAGCACGCGCAAGCCTCTGAACGGAAGCAGTACTTAGATGCGCAAAACGAAGACTTAGAGACGGCCCTTGAGACGCTGCGAGCGGCGATTCGTAAGATTGATAAAGAAACTCGGCAGCGATTTAAGGATACGTTTGACCAGATTAATGCGGGTTTTGCCGAATTATTTCCACGGGTGTTTGGTGGCGGTACTGCGTGTTTAGAAATGACGGGGGACGACTTGCTGGATACAGGCGTGGCGATTTTTGCGCGTCCGCCGGGGAAGAAAAATTCGACGATACACCTGCTGTCGGGTGGCGAGAAAGCGATGACCGCGATCGCGCTGGTCTTTTCGATTTTCCAACTGAATCCGGCACCTTTTTGCATGCTAGATGAGGTTGATGCTCCGCTCGATGACGCCAACGTCGGACGTTACGCGCGCATGGTCCGTGAGATGTCAGAGAAGGTTCAGTTTGTTTTTATCACTCACAATAAGATCACGATGGAAGCGGCAGATCAGTTGATGGGTGTCACGATGCAGGAGCCGGGAGTGTCTCGCCTTGTCACTGTGGATGTGGAAGAGGCAGCGCAGCTCGCGGCGAGTTAGGAGGGGCTCTGAATGGAACAGCTTTCAATACGCGACTGGATGATCATCATCGGCGGCATGATGATTGCGGGCGTGCTAATCGATGCTGTTAGGCGATACTGGCGAGAGAGACGGGTTGAGCTGAAGCTCAATGCGCGAATAGAGCGCGCTGCCCCCGGCGAGCAACAACCCTTTAACCTGTTAACGGAATTGCCCAATGGTGGTGCTCGAATCATTCGGCGGGGCGACCTCGGTGAGGGTTTGGGACCGGACGATTGGGAACCCTTAGATGACGAGGAGCAGTACGACCGTCCCGATGAAGCCTTAAATGCTGTTGTTCCCGATCCAATCGATGTGGCGGTAGCGGCGCAGGCCAATGAGACTCTGGAGGTTCCTGCTCCTGCCCCGATTGAGGCTGGCGCCGCCGAAGAGACGTCTGAGCAGACAGAGCCTTTTGCCGCACCCAGCGAATCACCCGCGCTAACGGAGGGCTCCCGGCGTCGCACCGTGAAGCCGGTAACTGTGTCTGACGGCAGCGGCGCTAACAGTGAACCGAACGACAGCGGCACGGTTGATTGGTTGGAATCGATTGAGGCGAATGAGCCTGACTTACCCGAGCAGGGGCGTTTGCCTCGTGGGGCGAATACGCATGTGTTTATTCTCTATGTGGTCGCTCGTCGAGAAGAGGCTTTTGCCGGCGCCACCATTCTTGAAACGTTGCTAAAGAATGATCTGCGCTTTGGTGATATGGATTTTTTTCATCGACATGAGCGGACGTCCGGTCGTGGTGCAATAGAATTCAGTGTCGCCAATATGATGAAGCCGGGCGTGTTTGACATTGATAATATGGAGCCGCTGCAGACAAGAGGGCTCATGTTCTTTGTGACTTTGCCGGGCCCCAGCGATATGCTCAAAGCGTTCGATTACATGTACGAGACGGCTAAGTTGGTGGCGAAGGCCCTCGATGGTGACATTCAAGATGAGACGAGAAGCGTGGTGACGCGTCAGAGCCTAGAGCATATGCGGCAGCAGATTCGAGAGCTAGAACGGCGGCTCCTCGTTCGTAGGACCTAACACGCCATGCCTTCCCCAGCGGAGGAAATCGCGGAGTTAACGGCGCGCCTTAGGCGCTGGGGAGCGGCTTACTTTGAGATCGATACGCCACTGGTTCCAGATGCTGATTATGACGCTGCCATGTTGCAGCTTCGGGCGCTAGAGGCCGATCATCCGGATCTACAGGCGCCGGACTCACCAACACAGCGTGTCGGTGGAGCGCCGTTAAGTGCTTTCCAAACCATTGCCCATCGAATGCCGATGCTCTCCTTGGATAACGCCTTCTCGGAGACAGAACTGATCGAGTTTCATCGACGTGTGATCGAACGTTTATCGGTGAGTGAGATCACCTACTGTTGCGAACCAAAACTAGATGGCGTTGCCGTGAGTATTGTCTACGAGAGTGGGTTATTAACCCAAGCCGCGACACGCGGTGATGGGGTGAGCGGGGAAGATATCACGGCTAATGTCAGAACGATCAGGAACGTCCCGCTGATGCTGTCTGGTGACGATATTCCGTCTTACCTCGAGGTGCGCGGTGAAATCACCATCCCCCGCTCGGGCTTCGAGCAGATGAATGCGCGCGCCAGGCGGTTGGGACAAAAAGTATTCGTTAACCCTAGAAATGCGGCTGCTGGCAGTTTGCGGCAACTCGACTCGGGTGTGACAGCGAAGCGTCCACTAGAGTTCACTGCTTATTCTGTGGGAGTGTTCGAGGGGTCGTTGCCCGCGTCGCATGATGGCACTTTGCGCGCTTTGTCAGAGTGGTGCATCCCGATCTCTGAGCATATGCAGACGGTGGTTGGCATCGAGGCTTGCGAGGTCTATTACGAACAAATGGCAGCGCAGAGAGATGCTTTGCCTTTTGATATCGACGGCATCGTCTATAAGGTCAATTCTCTTGAACAGCAAGACAGGTTGGGGTTTATCTCTCGGGCACCCCGGTGGGCGATAGCGCGGAAATTTCCTGCGCAAGAGGTCAGTACGCGGCTGTTGGGTGTCGATTTTCAAGTGGGCCGAACTGGAGTGATTACGCCGGTTGCGAGACTCGAGCCGGTTTTCGTGGCCGGCGTGACGGTAAGCAACGCCACTTTGCATAATATCGATGAGATTGAGCGTTTGGGTGTTTCGATTGGCGATGTGGTGGTGGTCCGGCGTGCCGGGGACGTGATCCCTCAGATCGTTTCAGTTGTTCGAGACGATACCGAGAACGAGGTAAGCGTGAGAGAGCCCATCGTCTTTCCCGCGCAGTGTCCCGCTTGTGGCGCTGCGTTAGCGCGTGAAGCAGGAGAGACCGCTATACGATGTGTTGGAGGCGTGGGCTGTGGGGCTCAGCTCAAAGGAGTCGTTCGGCACTTTGCGTCGCGAAAAGCGATGAACATAGACGGTCTGGGTGACAAGCTTATCGACCAACTGGTGGATGAGGGATTGCTTGAGTCAGTGGCCGATTTATTTCGATTAACCAAAGAAAGCGTTGGTATGCTCGATCGGATGGGCGAGAAATCGAGCGAGAATTTACTGTCATCGGTCGCTGCGGCGCGCCAAACAACCTTGCCTAAATTGATTTATGCCTTGGGTATTCGCGAAGTGGGTGAGGCCACTGCGCGGTCTTTGGCGGAGCATTTCATGACATTGGATGCCATGCTGGCTGCGTCGGTGGAAGCACTGGAGGACGTAGACGACGTTGGGCCGGTGGTGGCTCAGCACATTCGTGCATTTGCAGAGGATGGGCGCAATTGCACTATTCTCGATGAATTACAGGCGGCCGGCGTCAACTGGCCCGACGTGGCCCTTGACGCGGGTGACGGCCCACTCGCCGGTACCATTTGGGTGGTGACCGGAAAGTTAGTTGCGATGAGTCGCGAAGAGGCGGAGAGCCGGCTGAGGGCACTCGGTGCCAAAACGGCCAGCAGTGTGTCGAAAAAAACAACGTCAGTTGTGGCGGGTCCGGGGGCAGGATCTAAGCGTAAACGGGCAGAGTCGCTGGCGGTACCCATCATCGATGAATCAGCATTGCTGGTTGTATTGGAGTCGCACGAATGAAGAGGACTGGTTCAAGTTATCGAGTTGCCGTGATAGCAGCTGCGCTATCCTTGACGGCGTGTGTCACCTCGCCGCCCGAGCAGGTTGATAACGTTTGCGACATTTTCCGAGAAAAATCAGGCTGGTATAAGGACGCTAAGGAATCTCGGGCGCGCTGGAACGTGCCGATGTCGGTATCGATGGCCTTTATGTACCAAGAGTCTCGGTTTGTGGCGACTGCCAAACCACCGCGCAAAAAATTATGGGGTTTTATCCCTGGGCCGCGGCCCTCTGATTCTTACGGTTATTCTCAGGCGAAGGAGGGTACGTGGGAGTGGTACCAGAAAAGCACAGGCAATTATGGAGCGGACAGAGACAGTTTTGCTGATGCCATTGATTTTATTGGCTGGTATAACCACGTCTCTCATCAGGAACTCAACATCGATAAGCAGGATACGTTTCGACTGTACCTTGCCTATCATGAGGGCCACGGCGGTTATCGAAAACAAAGCTATCGCAGCAAAGAGTGGCTTGTCGACGTAGCGCGCAAGGTGGATCGACAGGCTCAGCGCTACAACAGTCAGCTTCAGGGCTGCGCTGAGGAGTTAGAGCCCAGAGGTTGGTTCGGTTGGTGGTAGTGTCTGCTGCCTCAGTGCGCTGCTTTGGGTTGGTGTTTTTCTTGACGCGGTTAGCGAGAAGGCGGCCAGTTTATTTGCTTTGAGCGCATTGATTTTGGAGGCGTGATGACGATTCAGAAAGTGCTAGTGGTGGATGACGAATCGGGGATCCGAGATATGCTCAGGCTGGCTTTGGAGACCGCCGATTTTGAGTGCCTAGAGGCCGGCAATATTACCGATGCCTATCAAAAAATTATTCACGACACTCCCGATATTGTTTTGCTCGATTGGATGTTGCCCGGCGGCACCGGCATAGAATTATTGCGGCGCCTAAAAAAAGAGGCGGCGACGCAACAGGTTCCCGTGATTATGCTCACCGCTAAGGCGCATGAGGATAATGTGATTCAGGGATTGGAGGGGGGCGCAGACGATTACATGATCAAGCCTTTCGCACCCAAAGAGCTTATCGCGAGAATGCGGGCGTTGCTCAGACGAACGATTCACGAGGGTGTGGGTAGCGAGTTGCGAGTGGGTAAATTGGTGATAGAGCTCGATAGCCACCGGGTGATCCTAGATGGCAGCGCGGTAGAGATGGGCCCCACTGAATTTAAGCTGCTGCAGTTTTTTATGGCTCATCCGGACCGCGCCTACTCGCGCGCCCAGTTGCTGGATCATATCTGGGGAGTCAATGTTTACGTGGAAGAGCGAACCGTTGATGTCCATATTCGTCGGCTCCGCAAGGCGCTTCAGACGGGCGCGCCGGCTTACAGCGACTTGATACAAACGGTGCGTGGTTTGGGTTACCGGTTCTCAGAGCGAGGCGTCGTGCTGACGTGATGGCAGCCCGAATTCTCTTGCTTGAGGCTAAACGATTGGCGCTAGCCGCTGGTTGCGGCTTTGTTTGGGGTGCAGTGGCCGGTGAATGGCAGCAGGCATTGATGTGCTTTTTGGTTGTGCTTCTCTTCTTATGGGGTTGGCAGCTTGCGAGGGTGTATCACTGGTTCTCACATCCAGAGGAATTTCCGCCTATTGGTGGTCCGGGGATGCGAGGTGTTCTTCACGACGTCTATGTGCTGCGAAGTCGTGCGATTCAGGCCTCTTCCCCCTCCCGGCGCTCACAGCCCTATCTCAAAGAGTCACTGGCTTCGATGAGGGAAGCTGCTTTGATTATCAACAGCTCGAGCGAGCTGCTGTGGTGCAACGGTGCCGCGGAGTATTTGCTGGGCGTTCGATTTGCCGAAGAGGAGGGCAAGCGCCTGTCGGACATACTGTCCCATGCGTCCCTCGAGACGTATGTCGATGATAATAACTTCCAAAAGCCGTTACGGATTCAGCGCGGTGCCGCGTCAGAGTTCTGCTTGCAGTTTGAGTTCTCTAAATTTGGCGCGGATGACCGCCTGGTGTTCGTGAAAGACGTCACCGAGCAAGATAGGTTGGAGCGCATGCGTCGCGATTTTGTCGGCAATGTCTCCCACGAGTTAAGAACACCCCTGACGGTAATCAAAGGGTATACCGAAACGTTACAAACGCTGATGCCCGCTTCGGATGCGACACTGCAGAAATCGCTGAGCGTGATGGATACTCAGTTGGTTCGGATGGAAAGTTTGGTGTCCGATTTACTATGGCTGTCGACTATCGAGAATGTGGAGGGGGAGCGCAAAGAGGGCCAGATCGACATGGGGGCGTTATTGTCAGACGCGGTAATGGAATTGGCCGCTGTCTGGCCTGACAGATCCCTAGATCTTCAGATCACTTCTGCACAACAGATTTTAGGAGACGATAACGAGCTGCGGAGTGCGATCAGTAACCTCATTGTTAACGCATTGAAGTATGGCGAAAACAGCCCTGTTGTTGTGAGATGGATCGATACCACGGTCGGGCCTGCGCTGCTGGTCGAGGATAAGGGACCTGGCATTGCTGCTAAGCATATCCCTCGTTTGACCGAGCGCTTCTACCGTGTCGACAAAAGTCGCAGTCTCGCGACGGGCGGCACGGGTTTGGGACTGGCAATCGTGAAGCATGTGGCGGTGTCGCACGAAGCAAAACTGTTTGTGGACAGTGAGCTGGGGCGCGGCAGCTGTTTTCGGCTGGTATTTCCCTCGTCTCGCGTGGTCACGAGTTCGAGCGGCGCTGGGGCGAGCGATCAGCGCTAGGTGTTTCTGAATGACCTGATAACATAGGCGTCTAGCAGTAATAGATCCGTCTGCGATAGAGAGCATCTCCTTATGAGCCGGTTTTGGACGACAACAGTAAGCGATTTGACGCCGTACGTTCCAGGCGAGCAGCCTGCCTCGCAGTCGTTGCTCAAACTGAATACCAATGAGCACGCGTTACCCCCCTCCGAGGCGGTGATGTCGGCGATTCGTGCGTGTCAGGCTGAACAGTTACGGCGCTATCCCGACCCGACGGCCCAAGAACTAAGAGAGGCCATTGCCCAGACTGAGTCTCTAACCCCTGACCAGGTTTTTGTGGGCAATGGGTCAGACGAAGTACTCGCGCA
>JABJAS010000208.1 GCA_018666055.1 Halieaceae bacterium
AACATGGGATGTGGCGCCAGCGCACCGAACAATTTGCCCATTTCCAACGAGACGGGCGTCTTTAACTTTATTGTGCGGCATTACATTCCGTCTGACCGGGTGAAGTTTGACGGCTACCGACTCATGCCCTTGGTTCAGAAAATAGACTGAGCCGCACGACCCCCTGCTGACTGAGCATCCCTCAATTCTGAGTCAGGCTGAGTTTTACCGCTGCCATGTGCTGATTCAAAGAAGGCGACTTGGTTAGAGCGGTGCGACCCACGCCGTGATCAAAAGGTCGGCAGGGGCAACGAGGCGAGGGGGGAAATTAATTTCCTCCCACCTTCTAGGACATTCCTGCCATTCTCACTTTAAGCGCGGGGTCGGTAGGATCCGTCCAGTCTTGTCGTGCTGCCCATTGCTCAAATGAGGCGGGCCGATGCGCAAAAATGCGATTGATGTGCGTATTGTCGGCGATCAAAGGAGACACGTCTTGCGTGTTATAGAAGCGGTAAAAGCCCGCCATGCGATCGTAGATTGACAGCGGTTCCACCTGCGCTGACCCGGTCACTAACAAGCTCATGCCCGAGGCAAACTGGTCAGGGGTCAGACTATTGAAGGTAATGGTTTTTCCCGTCACCTTGCTCAGGCTCTCGGCAAGCTGACCCCCCACCAAAGCCTCTGGCCCGCCAATCGCGTAACGGCCGCTGGGGATATCATCTCGGATAAGCGCTTCCACCATATAGGCGGCGACATCATCCAGGCAAATCCACGATATCAGTAAATCTGGCTTGGCTGGGTAAGCAAATATGCCTTGATTGACAATCGCTGGTTTGTTCCAGCTGCGAATCAGATTGTCCATGAACACCTTGGGCTCGAAGATGGCGTATGCCGTTTCGCTGTCAATAATCGCCTGTTCAATGTCTCGGCGTCCGTCATGCGCTGGGTTGTCATTATCTTTGTCAGCGACGAAGCAACTGGTATTAAAGACAATTTTCTTAACGCCATTTTTGTTGGCGGCGGCGGCGATATTATCGCCCAGGGTTGCAGCCATCTCGCGATCAAAAACAAACGGCAGATTCGCGGCAATCGCGTCGATACCTTGTGCCGCACTAATCATAGATTGGGTGTCATAAAGATCTGCTTGCACCGTGTCGACATGAGCAAACTCTGTGCCTTGCAAAGCATCAGGATTGCGCAGCGCGGCGACGGGCGTGAAGCCTGCATCCATTAAGCGAGTGAGCAGGGGATGGCCTTGGTCTCCCGTTGCGCCAAGTACTAAAACTCTGGTCATTCTGCATGCTCCGATTGAGCGGCTGACTTGCCGGCGATATAGCCAAAGGTGAGGGTCGGGCCTAACGTGCCACCAGCGCCAGCATAAACGCTGCCTGTTGGATTACTGATTACATTGCCCGCACCGTAAAGCCCCGGCATGACTTCACCGTGGACATTGAGCACTTGCGCTGTGCCATTGGTTTTGGCGCCACCATTAGTGCCTAACGCGCCCATATTGATTTCAACGGCATAAAAGGGCCCGACGGCTACCGGCCCCAGTGTAGCCGCAGCACCGGGTCGTGAGCGGTCGCCATAGAAACGGTCGTAAGCACTTTCACCGCGACCAAAATCGGGGTCCTTGGCATTGGTCGCGTGCGCATTAAAGGCAGAGACCGTCGTCTCCAGCTGTTCCGCATCCACGCCCAAGGTATTCGCTAGGGTTGGTAAATCTGCCGCTTCAACAATCCAGTCTGGTAATGGATCTCCGGGCATTACGGATGCAATGGGATAACGTCTCAGGTATTGACTGTCCATAATGAGATAGGCGGGCAGATTGTGGTAACCGTAGGTGGCTGGATCAAAACTCTGAAAAGCACCGGCGAGCGCAGAGTAATTATTCGCTTCGTTGCAGAATCGTTTGCCCTGGCGATTCACCATCAGGCTGAGTGGCAAGGTTCGTTCGATGAGCACCGGTAGCGATCGTTGTGCTTCTTTTTGCGGGGCACCATTTTCTGGCCATTGCGACCCGCTCATCGATAACGTGGGTATCCAC
>JABJAS010000209.1 GCA_018666055.1 Halieaceae bacterium
AAAAGCCTCGGAGGCTGGCATCGCGACCCACCTGGTAGTGATGACCGATGGTGCCCTGGGCGGCAGCGCGGCGGACCTAGTAGACACCCGGCAACAGGAGGTTCAGGCTGCGGCTAAACTGCTCGGCATAACCAGCCTCGACAGCTGGCAGGAGCCCGATCGCGGCCTCGTATATAGTGAAGCCTCAGTGAGCAAAATTGCGCAGAAGATTAACAGTCTCGGCGCTGCCAGTGTCTTCTTTCCGGGGCCCCTAGAGCTACACCCGGATCATCGTGTCACGGCACTGCTAGTTTGGGCAGCTATTCAGCAATTAAGCAAAGAGTCTCTTTCAGTGAACGCGTATTCCTACGAGATCGGTGTACAGAACCCGGTCAACGTGCTCATCGATATTACCGAGCAGCGGCCGCGCAAGGAACAGGCCATGACGATTTATGCGAGCCAGAACGATGAAAATAATTACGAGGAATTGGTACTGTCCCTGGACAAGGGACGCACCTTCACACTGCCGGCGAATGTCAGTCACGCAGAAGGCTTTTACCGCTACTCGGAAGAGCAACTGGCCACGTCGCTCAGAGCAGTTACACACGAAATCATCGAGTTGTACTTCTAACGGCGCGAGATCGCAACATTAGGAATCGCGGTTAGTGCAGTGGGTTTGAACTTCCGGGAGCAGGCGACTCATCCATCCAAGTCGGCCAGATCGCGAGTGGCCAGTCCGCGCGTCGCCACTGCGCGTGCAAGATACCCAGCCATTGGCGCAGTTGTTTGGAGACTACCGTCAGCGTCGCCATTCCCTCGTCGTCCTGCCCCGCCACCGCACCTATATCACGCTTGAATAAGAGCACCAGCGTGCCCTCCGGGCTCAGCGTAATATCCACTTCCGGAATAAGCCAACTTAGTGACGACGAGACAGCCCTCACGGGCTGTTCCGGTGCAAGTTCGGCCTCGGCAGCTTGCTGCGCAAAGCCCTGTAAGAGGCTATTCGCTGGCGCCCTCGTCTCACCCGCCTTGCCAGGGGTTGGCGACTGTTTCTCGATCAGGCCGAGCAGATGCGAAATTATCTGTGTCAGCAGGCGCTGGGTTAACCATAGAACGATGGTTTGGTTGTCTTCGCTCTCGCCAGCGAGGCGAATACGGTCTTCGACTTCGACGTACTCGGTAGTGATGCGCTCTAGATTGATCATAGGGGGAGATTAACGCGCAGGCGCTTCCAGCCAGGACCCGACTTCGAGCATGTCGTCGGCGGTGAGTAGCCCTGTTTCGCGCTTCAGCATGAGGAGAAATTTGATGTGATCGTAGCGAGCTTGCTGCAGGTCCCGCTCCGCGCGGTACTGATCGCGAAGGGCATTCAGCACGTCTACACTGGTTACCGCGCCGAGTTCGAAGCCGCGTTGCATGGCCGTAGAGGCAAGGGCGGTGGAATCGACAAGCTTCTGTGCCGCCTCGATCAGTGTTTCTGCGGCCTGCACTTGGATATAGGCAATTCTGACCTGTTCGTTGGCTTCCAGCTGAACCTGTCGCAATTCGTTTTCCGCGATACTGTGCTGACTCAGAGCCTCGCGGACCGCGGCTTTGTTGGAGCCGCCTGCATAGAGCGGGATTGTAACGTTCAGCCCGACATAGGTATTGTCGGTTCTGTTTAGCGGCATGTTGTCGAAACCCACATTCGAATCCTGTCGCTGTACGACGAAATTTACTTGCGGCATATACGCACCGCGTTGTTCATCCACGCGTTTGTCCGCGGCTTCAACGGCAAACTCCCGTGCCACAATCTGATGGTTGTTCTTCTCTGCCTGGCTAACCCAATAATTAATGCTGTTTTCGAGAGGAGGTATGGCCGCTTCTTCGCGTAGGCTGGAAAGCTCACCTGCCGTAACGCCGCTAGCGGAGCGCAATGCCTCGCGTCTCATGGCGAGTTCACTCTGCAGATTCAACTGCTCCGCCTCGACAGCGGCAGCGCTCGCCCGTGCCTGGTACAGATCGGTTATCTGTGCCAGCTGTCTGTCATAAAGGCTCTGAATCTGGTTCAGCTGATTTTGCACGGCCTCAAGTTCGGCGGCAATCGAGTCGAGAGCGTCCTGTGCTTGCAGCACGTTGAAGTAGCGCTCCGCCACGTCGGTTAACAGGTTTGAGAGAGCGCCATAGTATTCGGCTTCGATCTGATCTTCGACAAGGTAGGCGGCGCTTCGCGCAGCATAGGCCTGCCAGTTAAACAGTACCTGCGAGAGTTGAACCGAATAGCGTCGTCCATCGAATTTCTGTAGCTGACTGGTATCGGAAATCATTCTCCTGTTGTCAGACACGTTGGCATTGGCGCTCAATTGTGGCAGCAACCTGCCGTTGGCAGCCTGCTTGCGCGCCGACCCGATATTCAGCGATTCTGCAGCGATCTGTAGGGTGGGGCTGTAGTTGATCGCGGCGGTAAAAAAATCTTCCAGCGTACTGCCGATAGAATTTTCCGCTTTTGATATGGCTGTATTGTTAAGCTTTGGAAGACCATCGGCAGCCATAGTGCTATGGGCATGGCTGATGCTAATGATAAGCAGCAATAAAAGATTTTTATGCATAACAGTTAGTCTTCAGTGAAGCTGCGGGCCAATGCATTGGAGAAAGGCTTAAATAAATACTGCAGCAGCGTGCGTGAGCCAGTAGCAATGAATACCTCTGCTGGCATGCCCGGCAGTAACTCGAGATCACCAAGATCTGCCATGCCCTCGGGCGACACTTCAATTCGAGCAAGATAATGCGTTAAGCCGGTATTCTGATCTTGGATGGCATCGGCAGAGAGGCTCAGCAGCGAGCCAACAATCGTGGGAGTGCGGTTGCCAAAGCTCGAGAAACGAATAGTTGCTTCTTGCCCTTCGTAGACGCGGTCTATGTCGAGCGGAGAGACCTGCGCTTCGAGAATCAGTTCCTCGGTGAGCGGGACGATTTCGGCGATTACTGTGCCTGGGCCGATAACGCCGCCTTCGGTGTGTACCTGCATACCGTTAATCACGCCTGCAACCGGTGCGCGCACGGTAGTGCGGCTCACGATGTCTTGCAGTGCTGTGCCGCGTTCCTGTGCATCTTTGAGTCGAGTTTGTACCTCGCCAAGCTCATTTACTACTTCGTTTTGGAATTGTCGATTTAACTGGAGTATCTGTAAGCGAGTCTCGCCTATCTGCACTTCGGTCGAGGCACTGGTCGCTGACAGGTCAGCCGCCTCGCCTTGGTAGCTTGCCAGATTGCGTTCAACCTGACGCAGGCGCGCCTTGTCTGAGAAGCCTTCATCGAGCAGCGCACGGGTGTCTTCGAGCTCGTCCGCAAAGGACTTGGCGAGCGCGATTTTGCTGTCTTTTAGCGCAGACAGGCCAACGAGCTTGGACTTGAGTTGGTCGATACGCTGCTCCAGCACTTCGATGCTGCCTTCGCGCGACGCCTTGCGCGCCTCAAAAATGGATGTCTGAGAGGCTATTTCCTCCGCTGCGTTTTCGCTAGTCAGACTGGCAGGATAAATTATCTGAGTTAGCTCATCGCGCTCGGCCAATAGGCGCGCTTCGCGTGCCTGCAGGGCGACTAGCTGCGAGTTAGCGATCTCGAGCTGCGCCAGCGGCTGGGTATCGTCCATCTCGAGGAGCGGCTCGCCCGTCTCCACTACGTCACCATTCTGCGCGAGTATCGAACTTACTAAGCCGCCCTCTAAATGCTGCACGGCTTTCTTATACGTCTTAACGGTAACCTGTCCCGGCGCGTGTGCGGCGCCGTCAAGAGGTGCAATTGCCGCCCAGCCGCCAAACACGACAAACACGAGAATAAAAACAGAAAGCCCGACGCGGCGCGGCATCTCCATGCTGGTCTCGACAAGATCATCGGCGCCCGCCGCCTGCGGCTTGGCCTGCCGCGTTGGCAAGATGGGCTTGGCAGCCGACTCTGCTCTGGCAGTTGCCGCATCGTCCACCGCCGAGGGCTTGATCGGTTGACCTGCGGGCATTTTGGCCACCGGCACGCGGGCAAGCGCTTGCTTATTGGTCGAAGTGGTTGCTTCGTTGTCTTGGCCGTTCTTGTTGTCGTCGTCCACGGGATCTCTCGTTTGCAATGCCTGCTGCCCAATAAATCAAGCGGCTGGCTGTCTCTATGAATTCAAAAAGCGGACACGTCGTGTGCCTGCCTCTGGTCTAGTTGTTCTAAGTCAAGCATCTCTTCTTGTCTTGCGCAGCTGTGCAACTCTTAGGCGGCGATGTAACGAAACTCTGAGCCTAGGCGGGTCTGAGCGCAGGCTTTTTGTCCTGCGGTGCTGATAGCGCTGCGAGCACCTGATCGCGCGGACCGAAGTGAGAGGCGGCGCCGTCGCGCATGACCAAAATTTTATCGACACACTGCAGCACCATGGTGCGGTGCGTAATGATAATAACCGTTGCGCCTTCTGCCTTAACGCGTTGTATCGCCTGAACAAGCTCGCGCTCGCCTTGATCATCGAGGTTCGAGTTTGGCTCGTCTAAAACTAGATATTTGGGTGAGCCGTATATCGCGCGGGCGAGACCGATACGCTGCCGCTGACCGCCCGACAAAATACCGCCCGATCCACCGATGACAGTGTCATAGCCTTGGGGCAAATGAAGTATTAAGCCGTGAACGCCGGCTGTCTTAGCCGCCTCGACTACTTTGTCGGGGTCGACATCGCCGAAGCGGCAAATGTTCTCAGAAATTGAGCCGTCGAAAAGTTCGATGTCCTGCGGCAGGTAGCCAACATAGGGACCAAGCTCGGCACGATCCCACGTAAAAATGTCTGCGCCGTCTAGACGGACCTTGCCGCTGTAAGTTGGCCAAATACCGAGAAGCGCGCGCGCGAGACACGACTTACCCGAGGCGCTCGGACCCACGATGCCAAGCGCTTCGCCTGCATCGAGTTCCATGTTTACGCCGCGCACTACGATGTTCTTTGAGCCGGGTGGCACAACCATCACCTGTTCGGCCGACAATTTACCGGTTGGCGCCGGAAGAGACATGGTGTCTGCGTCTTTCGGAATTTGATTGAGCAGCTCACCGAGACGATCGTATTGGCCGCGAGCGAGCGTAAAGCCCTTCCAAGTGCCTACCAGCATATCAATCGGCGCAAGCGCCCTGCCGAGCAGCAAAGATCCTGCGATCATCATCCCGGGTGAGATTTCTTGACGCAGGGCCAGAAGTGCGCCTAGCCCGAGCAGTAAAGACTGCATTACCATGCGGAAAGTTTTTGACAGGCTTTGCAGTACGCCCGCGGCCCGACTCGCGTCGGTTTGCAAGGTAAG
>JABJAS010000210.1 GCA_018666055.1 Halieaceae bacterium
AATAGTGCAGTGACACCCATGGCAGAGGTCATGCCTATTCCCATATTGTTCACTGCAAAGACCCCCATTGCCAAAGGTGCCGTGGGCATTAACGGAAAGGTCGCGCCCGACACGACAGTTACCAACACACCGAAAAATGCGATCTTCATGGCGACGTCTTGTTTACCCTGTGACAGCCAATGATCACAAAGCCAACCTGCCGATAGCACGGCAGTGGGACCAAAAATAATGAGTAATACGCCATTAATCGAGGCGTAATAACTCGTCTCCCAACCCCAAGTGCGTTCAAAAAGGGCCGCACCCCAACCTTGGCTATAGGCCACGATGGTCATAAAACAAAACAGGCTGACAAAACCGCCATAGAGCCGCCAACGCTGACGTACGTGCCTGAGCATGTCAGACAAGTTGCCCCCCATCGTATTGATTCCCGCAGAACGGGCAGGCTCACGCAGTAAAAAAAACAACGCCGACACCACAAGGCCCGGTAAACCCACTATAAAAAACGTGGCCTGCCAGGGCATGAGTTCACCCACCACGGGCAGCGTGATGGACCCGCCCGATTTTGCCCAGGTCAAAACAGCTGCCCCTAGTAGCGATGCAAAACCCGCGCCCACCGAAAGCGCCATGGTGTAGACGGCGATAGGGCGGGAGCGTTTCTCCGGTGGGAAGCTGTCTGAAATAATCGACATGGCGCAGGGGCTCAGTGTCGCCTCACCCACCCCAATACTCATGCGGGCAATAAAGAGGTGGGTAAAGTTACG
Source organism: Halieaceae bacterium (assembly GCA_018666055.1). Taxonomy (GTDB): domain Bacteria; phylum Pseudomonadota; class Gammaproteobacteria; order Pseudomonadales; family Halieaceae; genus Luminiphilus. The sequence goes on from JABJAS010000210.1 coordinate 762, forward strand.
CGCGAGCCCTGACGCCGCGGTGGCAATGGACCACACGGCAATGCCGATCGCGACGATGCGCACCCGATTTTTTTTATCTGCCAACCATCCCAATGGCAAACCCATCGTGGCATAAAAGATCGCAAAGGCCGGACCCAATAGCAGCCCAATTTGCGTATCGGTAAGACCAAGATCTGCCTTAATCGGTTCAATCAGCAGCCCCAAGACGTAGCGATCAACAAAAGAAAAAACGTAGGCAATCGTCAGCAGCCCCACCGTCAGCCACCCATAGGTCAGGCTGCTCGCTGGCGGCGTATTGGGCACCGCAATGGAGTCATTCATACGAACTGATTCACTTCCACAAAGTACCCGTTAGGATCAAAGAAGCTAATACCCAGCACTCTGAATACCCCCCCATCCGGTTTGGGGTATTCACTGATGACGGGTTCACACACCATTTCGAGCCCCGGTACGTCTTTTAACTGCTCAAAGGCGCCCTTCACATCCTCATGGTGCAAGACATATACGGATTCACCCACCTGTACCCGATTGGGTACTGGCCTTGGCGGGGGATCGGGCAGGGGCGGGTCGATATACTGCAGGATACCGAGCATGCCGATGAAATCGTCTTTGCACTTGAGCATCACCAAGCGGGTTTGAGAATTAGGCTCACCCGCCGGTAGGCCATCCCCCGATACCAGTATTTTCTCATCGTAGTGAACGGCCATCCCTAAAATATCTCGATAGATGCTCAGGGCTGAGTCGATATGATTCACCAACATAGTGGTGCGACGGATTAGAACAGGGACATCACTCATCGTGTTACCTTTGTTTTATAGTTATAACATTAGTACTTTACGGGTCTGACCGACAAGGAGGCAAGTACCATGACGCCAGCAAGCACGATTTCAGGGCCAACTCAGGACTATTTGCCCCCCCCAACCCTATGCGCGCGGCGAAGGCACACTCATTTACGTTGCATGGTGGGTGCCGCACTAGGGTTAGCCCTCACTGTGTGCCTGCCCGCTAACCTCAGGGCTCAAGGACAAGATAGCGCTACGTGGAGCCGTGATCGCCAGGTCATTGAGGCGCTATTGCCTGGGTTTTATAGCAATGCCAACCAGGCTTATTTCGACGGCCGCCGACAAGTAGCTCAACCGCAAAATCGGTATAACGTCGCGATCGAAGCCTCAGAGGACGCCCATGTTTTTATTGCTACGCGCACCGATACCGAGGGCGCGGTGATCAGCGAGCAACGATGGTCACTCTTTGATGACGAGGCCAAGCGGGCGGTGCGTATGGAGATAGACGACACCCAAACCGGCGTGCAATGTCCGATTTGGTGGACACGGGATGCCGCGCAATTTAGCGCCACAGCCGCCACCGATTGCACCAACGACCCAGACAGTCCTATTGCCTTATCACTGGCACAGCAGCAGCTCTGGTGGTCGTCTAGACAAAGCGATAGCACAATCAAATTGCATCGCAGCCGCGCCTTTACCTGTTACGCCGACATTCCGGGCGTCGGGGGTGGGCGTGACGAGCCCTACACGCGCTACGACAACTTGAGCCTACATGATCAGGGGGCAGAAACTTGGTTTACCGATAAAGACGGCCGGACACTCGGGCTACGACTCTTTAACGTCGACTGGCCCATTAACAATTATGAAGGCTACTTTACCCGGGACTCTCTCGTGATCTACGTGGTCGAAAAATTCGAGGATGACACGACGAAAGAACACGGTTACGCCTTCACCCTGCCAGAGGCCAATCGCATCGGCATTAATCTCAAGTGGCTATTAGCGAGTTGTTTTATGGTCTCGGGAAAAGTAGATACGCCAACCATGTAGGGTGACACCCACAGGCACTTTTGCAGTGACCATGGGGCTGGTTTGTCCCCACCAACGCTCAGTGCTGAGGCAATCGGTGGTGGTGCAAGCTACCCTCATCCACAACATCATGTAACCCACTGTCTAAGGAGGCATACTCGATGACACTCACTCGACGCACGGTATTGCGCAACGGTGGCACTGCACTCGCCTCACTGGGTGCTGCCAGTAAGGTGGCCATTGCGGCCGAAATCCCGCCTTCTCAGAAGAATGCACTTAAACAGGCGGAAGCAACCTATGTTTTGGTACACGGCACCTGGCACGGCGGTTGGGTGTGGCGCGACGTCGCAGATCGACTCATCGCACAAGGACATCGGGTGTTTACGCCCACCTGCACCGGCTGTGGCGAACGCCTTCATCTCACCGGCCCGGAGGTTGGATTAGAGACTCACATCGATGACATTGTGAATGTGATCGAATACGAAGAACTCAGCAGAGTGATCTTAGTGGGGCATTCTTTTTCCGGCATCACGATCACCGGGGTCGCCGATCGGTTGCGCGAAAGAATCGAGCGCATCGTTTTTTTTGACGCGCTGGTACCTCGCCCAGGCCGCATGAGCGGCGTGGCCAAAGACCCCGCAACAAATGAATACCCTGCATGGTGGCGAGCACGGCAAGCGCACTTTATTGAGGGTTACCAAATGGATCTCTGGCAAGACTACCCCATGGACATGCTAGTGCCGCCCGACTATCCCGAAGTAACAGCCAAGTTACGGCGACTCATTACCCCCCACCCCGCCAAACAGTGGACTGATACTCTGGTATTACAGAACGGGGGATGGGCTGGGTTACAGCCCACCTACTTTCATTGCGTGGGCCAAACCTACCGCAAGACCTCTGATCTGATGGTAGGCCCTGCCAGAGGACCCGACTGGCACTTTGTTGAACTCGAGATCCCCCGCGATGGGATGTTGACCCACCCCGACCTGGTCGCCACTGAGCTCGCTCGCATCAACGGTAACCAACGCGTGGCTTATCAATCGCGGATCTCTACCCAATAGAGCGGAATCGGGGGCGCGTCGAGACTTCTGATATTACTCAGCGACTGTGTTCAGTCATCAGAGCGTGGGAGCGGTCTCAGCGCTGAGTCACTACTTGCGGCGGTACGAGATAGCGCGAACCAAACCAGCTGCCAGCAGACATGTTATTGCGATGCACGTGCCTTCAGTGCAGGGGCCACGCGGGCAGCGATGTCCAGCAGTAATGATTCCGTGCTCTCCCAGTCGATACAGCCATCAGTGACAGAGACGCCGTAGCGCAGTTGTGACAAGTCTGCTGGGATTTTCTGACTGCCCGCCTCGAGATGACTCTCGAGCATCAAACCGATGATCGAGGTATTGCCATCGATAATCTGTTGAATCACGTTTTGCGCCACAGCAGGCTGAAGCTCCGGTTTTTTTTCTGAGTTGGCGTGGCTGCAGTCGACCATGATGTTAGCGTTCAGATCTGCTTGCTCCAGCGCCGCCTCGCACTGGGCTATATGCTCCCGAGCGTAGTTGGGCCCATTGCTGCCGCCTCTGAGCACCACATGCCCATAACGATTGCCATTGGTTTCGAAGACAGACACTTTGCCATTAGAGTTGATGCCCAAAAAGCGGTGCGGGTTGGCGACAGATTGCAGGGCATTAATGGCGACCTCAAGACCACCATCGGTGCCATTTTTGAACCCAACAGAAGACGATAAGCAACTGGCCATCTCTCGGTGTGTCTGCGACTCAGTCGTCCTTGCCCCGATAGCAGACCAGCTAATCAGATCCTGAAGGTACTGCGGTGTGATGGGGTCCAGCGCTTCCGTTGCAGTCGGCAGCCCGATACTAAGGACCTCCTTTAACAACTCTCGCCCTATTCGCAGGCCACTCTCAACCTCAAAAGAGTCATCGAGCATAGGATCATTGATCAGTCCCTTCCAGCCAACCGTGGTGCGCGGTTTTTCAAAGTAGACGCGCATCACCAGATACAAGCTATCACCGACCTTATTGGCTAACGCTTTAAGCCGTTTAGCGTAATCAAGTGCGGCGGTCACGTCGTGGATTGA
>JABJAS010000211.1 GCA_018666055.1 Halieaceae bacterium
GCCGACGCCATTGAAGCGATTCAAATTTGTGCTCGCTTTCCGTCTGTTCATGGCGCGCCCATCCATATCGGAGACCCTGGCCACCTCGGCATTGATGATCTCGGCAGCCCCGATTTTGGCGACCCCGTTACCCTGCATTCCACCGATATGCCCGTATTTTGGGCCTGTGGTGTCACGCCTCAGGTGGCGCTCGAGGCGGCCAAATTGCCGATGGCGATCACCCACGAACCCGGCCACATGCTTGTGACCGATCTTAAAAACACCGACTTGGCGATATCATGATGAACCAACCGCTGACATTAAACTGCGACATGGGCGAAGGCTTTGGCCCCTGGAAGATGGGTAATGACGAAGGCATCATGCCCCTGATCGATGCGGCAAATATCGCCTGCGGCGGCCATGCGGGTGACCCCAGCACGATGCGTCAGTGCGTTACGCTAGCGCGCAAGCACGATACCGAAATTGGCGCACATGTCTCATACCCCGACAAAGAGGGCTTCGGGCGCAGGGCAATGGACATCCGCGGGCAAGCACTCGTGGATTTGATTCACTATCAAGTTGGCGCACTGGACGGTATTGCACGCGCGCATAGTCGCCGCGTTACCTACATCAAGCCCCATGGTGCCCTGTATCACGCCATACTGACCGACCCCAGCCTCATGAATGACATCATGCGCGCAGCCGCTAGTTGGCATGCCAACTTAGAACTCGTGGTCCTCGCCACCCCGAGAGATCGTAAAACAGTCCAGCTCGCCGTAGAACACGGTCTCAACTTGCGCTACGAAGCATTTGCAGATCGCGGCTATACGACTCGAGGGCTCCTACTGAGCCGAGACAAGCCTGGTGCCGTGCTGACGCCTGAAGAGGCCGCGCAGCAAGCGATCGCCATCACCCATAACAAACTGAAAACATCGAGGGGTAAGCGCATACCCGTCAATGCCGATACCCTATGTGTCCACAGTGATACACCGGGCGCAATGAAGATGATCCGCACCATTCGACAGGCTCTGGATCAATCGTAAATGCCGTTTACCATCGGACCAGCCGGCGACACGGCAATACGGCTGAGCTTTCAGGAACCGCCTAGCCCCCATCTAACTCAACAATTATTGGAGCTGCAGCTCACCGCGCAGGCCTATTTTCTCGACGCACTCAGTGACAGCGTCGTGGGCTATGCCACGCTCACACTGTTCTTTATGCCGCTCAGTCTGCAGCGTGATCAGGTAACGGCCTGGCTAGAAAACACGGCGCGCTCAATCTGCGATTCGCAACCAGTTGACGCTGAGCACAACAAAGCCGCGGTGGTGCTCCCGGTTTTTTATGATCCAGCCGTAGCGCCCGACTTGTTGACTGTCGCCGACGACCTTGGCATGACGATTGACGCGCTGATCACGTTGCACAGCGCGACGCCTTATTTTGCGTACGCCACCGGATTTGCCCCGGGGTTTTGCTATCTCGGCACACTGGACCCACGTTTAAAAACACAGCGACTGAGCACGCCTCGGCTGCGGGTGCCCGCCGGCGCCGTCGCCATCGCGGATCAACAAACCGCCGTTTACCCTTGCGAATCGCCCGGCGGGTGGCGGATTATTGGCGCCTGCCCGGTTGTGCTTTTTGATCTTACCGCCACGCCCGTCAGTACGCTCACTGTGGGGGATTCGGTGCGCTTTGAGGCCATCGATGAGCAGACCTACTGCTCGCTAGGGGGGAAGCTCTGAGAACGCTGACGCTCGACAAAGCAGGAATCGCTTCCACCATTCAAGACGGTGGTCGACTGGGCACGCTGCAGGCGGGCATTGCCCCCGCGGGCGCTATGGATCCTTTGGCGTTGAAGGCCGGGCAGCATTGCCTCGGACACTGCGCGGGAGAGGCGGCTATCGAGATCGCTTATGGCAATGTCAGGGCAACACCATCTCACGACTGCGCTATGGTCGTCACGGGCGCACCAACGATGCTTCTGATTGATAACGAGCCTATTCCGACGAAGTCCATACAGATACTTGGCGCGGGTCAGTCACTGACTATCGGCCCGCCCTCAGAGGGAATCTATAGTTACCTGCACGTCGCTGGAGGCTTTAGCACCGCTCCCATTTTTGATAGTCGAAGTACCTCTCCGAGAGAGGGCATCGGTGGATTACATGGCGGTTATCTTCGTGATCACGACGTTGTCCCTCTGGGCGACAGCGTGCCATTGATCGACACCTACCGTGCGAATCCGGGTCTCTGCAACATGGAACAACGAGCCGTTTTAACGCTTCGCTATGTGCCGGGTTACCAATACGATGAGCTGGCCCCTGCGCTCATTCAGAGGCTCAACGGGGAGCACTTTGAGGTTACCGCGAAAGCCAATCGAATGGGGGTCACCCTCAATGGTCCTCTGCTCAAGACCGGTGTAGAGTCGCTACTATCAGAGGCGACCTGCCAGGGCGCCATTCAAATTCCACCCGACGGAAACCCTATCGTCCTCATGAAAGATCGACAAACAATGGGTGGCTATCCCATTCCCGGCGCCGTCATAGAAAGCGACTGCGTGCGTCTTGCACAAGTGCGGCCCGGACAGAAGGTTCGTTTCGCCGCTTGCACACCGCAAGAGGCCGACAACATCAGGTGGCTAGAACATCATTATGCTGAGACGCGCCTGCGATGAGCGACCAGGTCACTCTCGCTGTTTCAGAGGCGCTGGAAACGCTTTTAGTCGCGCATAATCATCGAGGCATGCGGGGTGTGGGAGCAACGTTAGAGCGAGGCTACTTACTGCGAGCCGCGCAAATGATTCGCGGGTGCACGGGGCGAGCTTATATCCTAACGGGGTTCCCAGTAGCGGGCACATTTGAAACGGACGGACCCGCTGGCGCAATGGCGCTATACCAGCTTTTAGTGCAACGCGGCGCTCAACCGACGATCCTATCCGACAAATCCATTACCGATGCGTTATCCGCCGACTTCCATTGTATTGGGCTCGCTACCGGCACGCCCAGCGAAATCGCTGGCGCGGTCTCTTTGCTCTATCAGCAAGCCCCACCCGACCTAGTGATTAGCATCGAACGTCCAGGAGCCGCAACGGACGGTCATTGTTACAATATGGCGGGCGACGATATATCAGCGGATTGCAGCTCGGCCGAGCCCTACCTTGAGCTTGCCACCTGCCCTACAATCGCGGTGGGAGACGGGGGCAACGAATTGGGTATGGGCAAAGCTCAGGCAGCCCTCGCAGCACTCAATATTAGGGCGGCGATGAGCGATTGTGATGAATTAATTGTGGCGGACGTGTCGAACTGGGCTATTTATGCCCTTCATGCCTTTGTACAGTGGCTGGATAACAAGCCGCACACCCCAGCGCTCGATATTCAGCAGGCGTTGGCCTACCTTGTTGCACTAGGCGCGGTGGACGGCGTCACGGGTCTGCCCACTCCAACCGAAGACGGATTCCCCGCCACTGCGGGCCCCTACCTGCTGGAAAAAGCCAATACTATTCTGACAAGAACGGCGGCGGCATGACGATTGCTTATCTCAATGGCGACTTTATCCCGCTGACTGAGGCTCGCATTTCACCCATGGACAGAGGCTTCTTATTTGGCGACGGCGTCTATGAAGTCATCCCCAGCTACCAAGGTCAGCTTGTAGCGCTGGATTATCATCTGGAGCGATTAAGAAACTCTCTTGCGGGCATTCATCTGGCCATCACCCAGTCTAATGAGCAGCTCGTCGC
>JABJAS010000024.1 GCA_018666055.1 Halieaceae bacterium
GGAGGATTCGCTAGACAAACTGGAACGTTTTGCCAGCTTCAACGGAGCCGATTTTTATCAATTACCGCGTAACTCAGGCTCCGTGACTTTGGAAAAAGTATCGCAAGAGATTCCCACTGATATGCCATTGGGATCCGACCGATTGATCCCACTGCGCGCCGGTGAACGGGTTCAATGGACACTGACGCGACAGCCATGATGCCTGACACTGAGCCATCACTCATGAAAGATCGATTCCGAGGTTTCTTGCCCGTCGTCGTTGACGTTGAAACAGGAGGCTTCAACTGTCACACCGATGCACTCCTCGAAGTTGCTATCACCTTGCTGACGATGAACGACGCGGGCGAGCTCGTCATCACCGAAACCCACAGTCGCAACGTAGAGCCCTTTGAAGGCGCCAATTTAGAACCTTCGGCACTCGAGTTCACTGGCATAGACCCGGAAAACCCGCTCCGCGGGGCCCTGCCCGAAGCCATTGCACTGGGGGAGTTATTTGCCCTCGTGCGGCAATCGATTAAGGCACATCAGTGCAATCGCGCCATCTTAGTGGGCCACAACGCCCACTTTGATGCAGGCTTTCTCAACGTTGCAACAGAACGAGTCGGCTTGAAGCGAAATCCCTTTCATCCCTTCTCGTATTTTGACACAGCCACCCTGGCCAGCTTGGCATTTGGGCACAACGTGTTGGCCAGAGGCTGCGCCCTAGCGGGCATTGATTTCGACAATGCCGAAGCGCATTCAGCTTGCTACGATGCGGCCAAAACCGCCGAGTTGTTCTGCCTGATCGTCAACCGATGGCAGTCGCTTGGGGGATGGACGCCGCCGGTTCCGACTGGGGACCTCGAATAACCCGGCCGGGGTAAGCACCGGTGCTCTGGCCTTGCCGAAAAGTAACCTGCCCCGATTTAATCGTGCAGTCATAGCCTTTTGCGGTCTGCAGCAACCGCCTGCCTCCCGCGGGTAAATCAAAGGCGACGGTGGGCAAATTCAATTCCAACGTATCTAGGTCAATCACATTGAGGTCGGCGAGATAGCCGGACGCAATCACACCTCGATCGAGAAAACCATATAGCTGCGCCGTGTCTCGGCATTGGCGCTTGATCGCGCGCTCAAGTGGTATGCGACCCGTTGCCCGATCTCTTACCCAGTGTTGCAACATGAACGTCGTCGCCGCCGCATCACAAATGGTGCCGCAATGCGCGCCACCATCTGATAATGAATTCACGCAATCATCCGAATCGAGGGCGGTCTCTAAAAAATCCAGGTTGCCATTCACATAATTGAGTAACGGGAAATAAATCATCCCCGTGCCTTCTTCGGCCATCATCGAATCATAGGCATAGGCCTCCGCTGACATGCCGGCAACGAGGGCGCACTGCTCAATCGACTGTTCTTTCGTGGGCTCATAATTGAACCCAGGCGTCATCGCGTACTGCATGGAAAAGCCGCTCTCCATCAAGTCCGCAATGAGTTGTAGGTCTGACCCTGTCGGCTCACCTCGCTCCGCCAACAGCCGAGAGCGGAAGTCGTCATCTTGCAGGTGTCGCCACTGCTCATCCCAAGGAAGATCAGCAATTGCCTTCCAGCTTGGCCGCTGCGAAAAAGGGTGGAAGGTCGCTCGCCAACCTAGAATCAGTCCGGTGCCACGCATGGAAATCTGGGCAATAATCTGCGCCCCCGCCTGGTTTTGCACCCGCATTTCGGCAAGCTGCTGCGCAAACGACAGTCCCTTAATCGGCGACTCCAGCGCCGTGAAGGCAACTGCGGCGCCGGTATCGCGACTTAAATCACCCATCCAGCCAAATTCGTCCCAGTCCGGATGTAAATCGCTAGCCAGTTCAAACACGCCGTGGCCGGCGCGCTTAAGGGCGTCGCCGATACCCAGCAATTCTTCTTTGGTCGCAGTCGTGCCGGGAACCAACTCCCCCTCAACCGACTTGTGAAGGATGGTTCTAGACGTTGAAAATCCAACCGCACCCGCTAGCAGGCCCTCCTCAACAATGCCGGCCATGTGGGCGATATCGTCATCAGTCGGCGCCTCATTGGCGGCGCCCCGGTCGCCCATCACGTACGCACGGACTGCGCCATGTGGAACTTGCGCTGCCACATCAATCGTTCGGTCTAACTTTTCTAGTGCATTGAGGTAGTCAGGGAAAGACTCCCAATCCCAGGTCATGCCTTCAGCCAGCGCGCTACCCGGGATATCCTCTACCCCCTCCATCAATCCGATCAACCAGTCTTGTCGCTCCGGCGCCGCAGGTGCAAAGCCCACACCACAGTTGCCCATCACGACCGTAGTGACGCCGTGCCAAGCAGAGGGTGCCATTTCTTGGTCCCAAGTCGCTTGGCCATCGTAATGAGTGTGGATATCCACGAATCCAGGCGCGACGATACGCCCCCTGGCGTCAATTTCTTCTCGAGCGGGCTCGTCTAGATTACCAACCGCAACGATCCGATCTCCAACGATCCCGACATCCATGATGCGGCCTGGCGCACCGGTGCCATCTACGACAAAGCCACCCGAAATTTTCAGATCGTACATACCCTTCTCCTCCTAATCGCCACCACTACGCTTGTTTCTGCACCCACTGTGATCCTGCCGACTGTCGGCAGCACGTCACACTGACTACCGCTCTGTCACGCGGCTTACGCCTACTTTTGACTGCATCATGACTCATCTCCGCTGATCTCTTTCAGGAGCTTGTCCATCTTATCGAGCAGCTGATCCACCGAATCGATCCCAAGCAGCTCGTACTTAATCGCCTCGTCTAACGGCAATAACTGCGCTAACTGCCAGCAGACCCGCCATGCATCAGAGGGATCAGCTTGCAGATTCAACTGCTTTATTTGCGGGTGCCGCAGCAAGCCGGTGAGCACCTCAGCGAGTCCTACCTGATCGTCAGGGAGCGGCGCCAATTGCGGCGCATCATGAAACACGACCTTCGCCTTGATCAGCCCATCGGGTTCGCGCCATGTTGACTCAATATCAAAGCGATGCTGCCCCTCAATCGAAATACCCAGCAGGCCATTGGCCAATTGATCCCAGTCCACAATATGAGCATCAGTCCCGTAGGGACCCACGTTCGGAGCCTCTAGGGATCCGCCTGAAACCTCCGATCCTTGTCGCAGCCACGCGACACCAAACCCCTCGTTTGCTCGCATACAGCGCGCCACCAAATCCAAGTAGCGCTGCTCAAAAATTTGCAGTGGAAACCGCCCTGAGGGCAGTAATACGGAAGACAGTGGGAACAGAGCAATTTCGGTCATAACAAAGGCGGCGCAGTGACGATTTCAAGCAAGGTTAGCAGGTTCAGCGCCTCTGCCCGACTGTCCCCACAAACCGATGGCTCCGGTCGAAAATGCGCGCAAACGGTCGGTCGCCTTGGATCACCGAACAACGCACACTTTGACTCGGTTGAGAGGTGCACACACGCCATACCTGCTGGCTTGCCCTCTGGCATTCCCCAAAACGGCTGCTTAATTGCCGGCGCGATGCAGCAAGCGCCGCATCCGGGGCGACACTCGCTGATCACGATTGCGCCTTTCCGAATGGCCTGAAGATGAGGATCAATTGAGGCAACAGCAATAACGCCCCCGCGACGGCGGCAATCATCGCCACTACGGTGAGGACACCGAAATAGAGCAGCGGCGTAAAGTTGGATAACGTGAGCGTCGCAAAACCCACCACCACTGTCAGCGTCGTGTAATACATTGCCCGGCCAATGCTGCCGTGGCTGCGCAGCATCGCCGCATGATAATCACCATCTAGGGCAATTTCATCGCGAAAGCGGTGCAAGTAGTGAATACAGTCATCGACGCCAATACCCACCACAATAGCGGCGATCGTAATCGTCATGATATCCAGGGGAATCCCGGCTAACCCCATCAGACCCAGCACCAGACCGGCGGCGAGAACATTGGGCGCCAGAGCGAGTAATGCAATCGATAATGAACGAAATAACACCCAAAACATCAGACCAATCGCCAAGAACACCGCGCCGAGTGTTTTAATTTGCGAGGTGTAAAGACTTTGGAGCACGTTGTTATAGAGCACCAACAATGAGGTAAAGTGCAGCCGTTCAGGCTCAATGCTGGTCTCTGTCAAAATCTGTTCCCGCAATTCCCGCAAATAAGCATCCCGCCTCAGCGATTCACTCGTTTCCATCACCCGAACACTCAACCTCACTTCTTGCGCAGCGGCGTTGTAAAAAGGCGTTATCAGCGAGTCACTGACGTCTTGAGGCAGGCTGTTTTCGATCAGTGCCAGCTCCACACCCCCTAAGCGACTGCCATACAAACGATCCATCACCGCAAAAGCGGTCGATAGCGACATGACCTTTCCTGACGCTTCTCTGTCGTCAATAATCGCGTGAACCTGATCTATCAGCTGTCGACCTGGCACCGAAAACCAATAACTGGTCTCCGCATCACTACTCGCGCCAAAGCTAAAGTCAATGTCGAATGCCTCATCAAAAAAACCACCTTCCTCGTCCCAATCCGCCTCCTCCGCATTGGATGGTTGCTCCGCTTCAATCTCGCTCGATACGTCAGGCGCCGACAGAATCACATCGAGAGGAATCGTCCCACCCAATCGCGCATCAAGCAGCTCCATGCCTTGGTAGATTTCAGTGTGTTCTTTGAAGTAATCGATAAATCGGTTTTCGACTTCGAGTGAACGAATGCCGAGGCCTGAAATAATGATCAAAAAAACGGTCACTGCACTGACAGAAACCCCGTAACGCTGCACGATCAGCGCGAACTTTTGCGTAAACGGCGTGTCGGAGTGCTGCGAAATCGCAGGATGCGCGTCTGGGATGATCACCATCAGTGCGGGTACGAGTGTGAAGACGGTGCAAAATCCGATCACGATTCCCGTCGTCATCATCCAACCGAAGTCGATCACCGGCTGAAGACCCGCCACAACCAGTGACGTAAAGGCAACGATGGTGGTCATGGCAGTATATAAACACGGTACGAGCATCAATCTCGCGGCGCCCACCGCCAGCTCACGCCGCGAGGCAGCCGGCTGAGCGCGATGCAGCTCTCGATAACGAACCACCAAATGGATTGATAGTGAGAGTGTCACGATCAGCAATACGGCTACCGAATTTGAGGAAATAACGGTCATTCGCCAGTCGGTGGCAGCAAGCACTCCCAGCAGCAAGGTGGCCGTGGTGCTGCACGCGATTAAGGGAATCAACACCCATTTCCAGCCTCGGAAAATAATCCACATTGCGATCGCCATGACGAGCAAAATAGCGGAGCCAAACGTCATTAGGTCCGATTGCACGAAGCTCAGCATATCGGCGGCAATCATCGGTACCCCCCCCACGAAGATGCTCGCATAGGGTTTAAACCGATCCGCCACGCCCCGCACTGCCGTGACCAACCGACCCCGCTCGTCTCCGAGTCTTGCCAAAGCAATGTCATATTCCGCCTCGACCCGGGTCAAGCTGAGTGCACCAACCTTATCGAGCTCACCTGATAACGCCATCTGGCGCAACGATTCGCGCCGGTCCAATAATGTTTCAGCCTCTTGATCAGTCGCTAATGACACCAAAATCCCAGTGAGATCGCCCTCCTCACTCACGAGTAAATTGCGGTAGAGCGAGCTAGTGGTCAGCTCCGTCAGTGCTAACCGACGATCGACCTCCGGATCACGGAGAGTAGGCATGCTGTCGGCGCGAGCGAGATCAGTCAGTGACAACGGTGGGCTTTCGAGTAACGGCACATCGAGTAATGTGGTCACCCCCGATACGCCCCGCAACCGGCGAAGCTCATCAACCATTGCGGTCAGGGGCTCGAGTGAATCAGAAGATAACAAAGGCGCATCAGGCTCCCAAGTCAGAATGAGAAACTCGCTCCCTGCATACTTTGCTGACGACTCGCGAAAATACGCCAGATCAGGATCACCCTGCAGTAATAGTGAGTCAGAGGAAGCCTCTAATCGCAAGTTGGGTAATGAGACGACGGCGCTCCCCAAGACTGCGATCACTGCAACCACGACTAGCCATGGCTTTCGAAGCAACCTGTCATAAAACGTGCCTACTAATTTCATGCGTAAACTTCATCCTCTAATGCCGCAATGAGTCGGGTATGCAACCCTTGAAAGCCACCATTGCTCATGACCACGATCTTGTCACCGGGATGCGCCAACGCCAGCGCTCGGTTGAGCAGCGTATCAATATCGCTCACGACCTCCTGATGCTCATAAGCATCCAGTGCATCCGAGAGATCCCAGTTTAGCCCCGGCGGCTGAAACCAGATGACGTGATCCGCCTCTTGGGCAGCCGCGCCCAACTCCGTTCGATGCTGCCCCAACCGCATGGTGTTGGAGCGCGGCTCTACCAGCGCAATGAGCTTTCCTTCTGATTGTTCGGCCCGCATAGCGCTCAAGGTTGCCGCGATGGCGGTGGGGTGGTGCGCAAAATCATCAAATACCGCAATATTATGAGGCGTTCCGAGCAGTTCTAACCGGCGCTTGATGCCTGCGAACGACGCTAAGGCATCTACGGCATCAGCGGGATCAACACCCACCTGCGCAGCCGCTGCCACCGCTGCAGCTGCATTAGCCGCATTATGTGCCCCGATCAGCGGCCACTTGAGTGCGTAAGCCTTCCCATCAGGCGCCGTAATCATAAAAGCGTTTTCTGACGCTGGACCGGATCGCCACGACCACCCAGTAGTCGCCGCCTCACTGGCTGCCGTCACAGTGCTGACCGCACTCCAGACTCCGCGCGCCAAAACACGGTCAATGGCATCGCCCTCGCCTCGAATGATGACGCCATTTCCCGGAATACAGCGAATCAAATGATGAAATTGGGTCTCAATCTCCCCCAGATCAGCGAAAATATCGGCGTGGTCGTATTCGAGATTATTGATAACGAGCGTGTCGGGTCGATAATGGACGAACTTAGAGCGCTTATCGAAAAAAGCCGAATCATACTCGTCGGCCTCCACAACAAAATAACGACCCTCGCCCAGTCGAGCCGATGTGCCAAAATTCACCGGAATGCCGCCAATCAGAAATCCGGGCGCCAATCCTGCTTGTTCCAGTATCCAAGTGAGCATGCTCGCCGTGCTGGTTTTACCGTGGGTACCTGCGACGGCCAATACCCACCGGTCTTTCAAAATATGCTGACCTAACCACTCAGGGCCAGAGGTGTACTGCAAGTGTTGGTTCAGCATTCGCTCGATCGCTGCATTGCCGCGCGACAGCGCATTACCAACGACAACACAATCGGGGGCCGGCTCTAATTGAGCCGGGTCATAGCCATCTGTTACCCCAATGCCGCTCTCAATGAGCTGAGTACTCATCGGCGGATAAACATTGGCGTCACTGCCCGATACACGGAAGCCGCTGTCCCGTGCAAGCAGCGCTAAGCCCCCCATAAAGGTGCCACAAATGCCTAAAATGTGAACGTGATCAGCCAAGCAACCTCTCCTTCAGCTAGCCAGATTAGCATGCGCCGTTTGCCATTGCGCCGCGAGGGGTCTACCTTACGCACCGTGTTCCACTCCCCCTTATTTCGTGAATCATGACGCGACGCAATTTATTTTATGCCCAATCAGGGGGAGTCACCCCGGTCATCAACGCCTCAGCCGCCGCTGTCATTCAAGCAGCGAGGGAGCATCCCAAACGCATTGGCAAAGTCTTTGCGGGGCAAAATGGCATTCTAGGCGCACTGCAAGAAAATCTGATCGATACGTCGTGCGAAACCCCTCGATCGATCGAGGGGTTAATCAGTACTCCTGGAGGCGCCTTTGGTTCTTGTCGCTATAAGTTGAAGAGCTTTGCCGAAAACCAAGCCGAATATGAGCGGCTGATCACCGTTTTTAAGGCACACAACATCGGTTATTTTTTATACAACGGGGGCGGCGACTCCGCCGATACCTGCCTTAAAGTCTCTCAGATTAGCGAGCAAATGGGCTATCCCATACAGGCAATCCACGTGCCCAAAACCATCGACAACGACCTGCCGTTGACAGACAACTGCCCAGGCTTTGGTTCCGTCGCCAAATACGTGGCCATATCAACGCGTGAGGCGGCGTTGGATATCGAATCAATGTGTGCCACATCCACTAAGGTTTTCATTCTTGAGGTCATGGGCCGACACGCTGGCTGGATTGCGGGTGCGAGCAGCCTTGCGGCGACAGAGCGAGGGGATGCCCCGCACATCATTCTCTTTCCTGAAATCGCCTTCGACCAAACAAAATTCCTCAGTAAAGTCAGCGATTGCGTCAAACGCTTTGGGTATTGCGTCGTTGTCGCCTCTGAGGGGACCAGCACCGCAGATGGCAGGTTGCTGGCTGATCAAGGAGAAACCGACGCATTTGGCCACGCTCAACTTGGTGGTTTAGCACCGTTGCTGGCCAGCATGGTGAAAGAGCACCTAGGCTATAAGTATCACTGGGCAGTAGCCGACTACCTGCAGCGCGCCGCTCGTCATATTGCCAGTCAAACCGATGTCGATCAGGCCATGGCACTGGGCCGAGCGGCAGTCGAGCTTGCCTTAGAAGGTGCAAACGCCATCATGCCCACCATCGAGCGAAAACCGGGCAAACAATACCGGTGGCGCATTGGCACCGCGCCACTGCATCGTGTCGCTAATCGAGAGAAGAAAATGCCCCGCCGATTCATATCAAAAGATGGGTTTGCCGTCACTGCAGCGGGCAAAGCCTATTTTGAACCGCTGATCGCCGGCGAAGCTTACCCTGACTATCACCGCGGCATGCCACGCTACACACGTTTAAAGAAAGTATTGGTGCGCAAACGCTGCACCCCTTGGCAGAAGTAGCGCCCGAGACTACTTTTAGCGGCTCGCAACGAGCTCTCGGCTAGGTCATCAAGACGTATCGCTTAAAAATAGCCTCTGCGTCCGCCTCCAACAGAGACACCATTTGCAACGGAGCGTGACACTGACCCGATGGATCAGCATGGCCGAGCCACAGCGGAAGACATTGGCTCAGTGATAATTGCCGAAAGTAGCCCTGTGCCAGCGGTCGATAACTGATATGCCACGGTTCAGGCGCAACACCGCCGCGATCGACGTCATACGGTTTATAAAAACCTTCCGCGTTATCAGCAGAAATTTGAGCATCCAACCAAGCCCTCATCTCAGCAAACACGCCACACGGCTGATATTCGCTGGTGAGCAGCTGTGGCGTATAGTCGTCAGTCACAGCTGAACGATCCCAAATATCAAAATCCGTGCCCCAGTGATGCCTAGACGTGCCCGGCAACGCAGAAAAGCGCAGAATCGCAGCAAGCCAGTCAGTATCCGATAGTGCTGCGCGGTGCAGACCCACCCCCTCCTCATCCACTACGGGGCGATGACCCAGCCACTTAGCATTCACAATGTCTGATTGGCGACCGTAACTCCGGAAAGCAGAAGCTACCCGCAGATCAAACCCCGCTATCGCCGCTCGCCTACTGAGCGCAGTCAATGCATTGACTGCGCTTTGATGCGCCCACATCCCCTCCGCAAATTCACACAAGCCATCGCGAGAAAGGCCCAACACTGTCAATGCGTCGAATGCGATGGGTTTTCTCCAATATCGTGTGCGCTTTGGGGATAGATGCCCTGCAGGTTGATCTCATTCAGCAACAGATAAACCTCCAGACCCTCCGCCATCGCTTGCGCCATGCCGGCCGCGTAGGCTGGGTCAACTTGCTCGGCAGGCGCCACGCTGGTGATCGCCTCATGCATCACGCAAAACACCAGCGCGGCGCGATGCCCTCTGTGAATAGCCGCCACCAGCTCAGTCAGATGCTTACTGGCACGAGTACTGACCGCATCAGGAAACGCACCCTTCCCCCCACCAACATGCCATGTCACCGACTTGACCTCAATATAGACACCACTTCCGCTATCAACGAAAAAATCCGCCCTGGAGCGGTCAGCTAACCTCACCTCAGATTGCAGCGACGCGCCACTGGGCATCAAGTCGGGCACGAGCCCTGTCCGCAATGCTTCAGCGACGACGCGGTTCGCCATTGCCGCATGAATACAAGCCAATCCCGTCTCGGTCTGCACCAACTCCCAAGTCCATGCCAATTTACGCGCTGGTTTGGAGTGGAAGGACAACCACACCGCCGCATCGGCCGGTTGGCAACCCGTCATGGCGCCCGTATTAGGACAGTGAGCACACACCAGCTCATTATCCTCAGCCAAGACCACATCGGCCAGGAAGCGCTTGTAACGCCGACGCAGGGTCCCCTCAGTGAGAGGCGGAAAATCCATAAAAACGCCTCCTGTCAGCGAAATGGCAGCACGCAGCCTTGCCGACGCGCCCTAAACACTGGGCCCGTACAATCTGTGCTGGTACGAAGGCCTCAGATCTGGTAGTTTCCCCGCCCCAAATGCGCACGATAAAGTCTGTCGTGCTACTTTACGAGGAATCGCACCACTATGGCCAGTCGCAAATCAGCCAGCGTAAAAGCCAAAGGCGCAGCACCTAAGAAAAAAGCGCCCGCCAAAAAAGCACCTGCTAAAAAGAAAGCCGTCGCTAAAAAAGCGCCCGCCAAAAAAGCACCTGCTAAAAAGAAAGCCGTCGCTAAA
>JABJAS010000212.1 GCA_018666055.1 Halieaceae bacterium
TAGGTTGCAGCGATCGCTTGTGCCAGCACTCTGGTGTGGTCAAAGCCGCGTTGTAGCTGGCGACGCCACTGGGTAGGTATGGGTACCAACAGCAAGGGACTTGGCGACGGCGGTGTGGGTTACATTGCTCTGATAAATAATGATGCGAGTAGCGGAGACAACTGAGGCTGGCGCTGAAATTTCCAAAGATGAATGAGGTCCCTGACGCCCGCTTGCATTAAAAATGGTGCGTGGGTCTTCGCGAAATAAAAACGATGCTGCTGACAATCGGTGCAGCATTTGAGGGTGGTTGTCGAGGTCCTGCCGGCGGAGGGCAGGGCACAGCGGGGGCAAGGGGCCTGATTGCGCGGTAAGCGCTGATCACAGTCATCACATATCGCCTCAGTAGAGGGGTGCGTTTGCCGACAGAGGACACAAACAGCGGGTGCAAGCCATTGAATGGCCTTAATGGTTTGTCCTAAGGCAGCTCGCAAGACCCGGTGGCCGAGGTGGCTGCGTGCCGAGCGGACAGGCGTGCCGAGCGCGCCACCGGTTAGCGGCTTGATTGGCGGGCGGTTTGTGGCTGTCATATCGTTGCGAAAGGGTTCTCAGGTCGTTGGTGCTCACCGTGCCCCATCGAGGGTAGTGAGAGAACATCCTCTTGCGTTATCCGCAGTCAAAACGGGGCGCTGATGAGAAATACTTGGTCTTGGATGCACCAAGGTTTAGAGTGATCAATCTCAATTGAAGTCGCTCCTTGTTATGTCCGACGTAAACCAACCCAGTGATGAGGCAGCCTCGCAACCGCTGTCTCAGGAAGACCAGAGCCGGGTCGATGGCTTTTTGGCGCGCGGCGTCAATTCGGTTGAGCGAAGGCCATTTCGGCCTGTTTTTTTGATCGTTATCCTGATTGCAGTGGTGACAGGGTTTAGCTTGCTCAGCCAAGGTATTGCGCAGTGGGCGGGTATTTACTGAGCTCGCCAAAATCGGTGCACGCTATTTTTGGGTTTGATATCGTGCGTTCCTCGGTGTGTGGCGCAGCCTGGTAGCGCACTTCCTTCGGGAGGAAGGGGTCGGAGGTTCGAATCCTCTCACACCGACCAACTTCAAAGCGTTAAGTAGCAACGGATTACTAGGAAACTGAAGGCGCTATCCGTTCTTTGGAATGGCGGCTCAATGAACGTCGGGTTCATCTTAAGGACCGCCACTTGCTAGGAGACTCACACTGAGAACTGGTCGTCATGACAAGCATATACGTTAGTGGGGACTGGGAGTAGGAGAGCCATGAGCACGATTCAGGAATCCGAACGAACAGCGATCCAAGAAGAACTGGTGCGATTTCTGCGTGCGGAAGCGGGCGAAGACACGCTACGCAGTGGGATGCAGAGCGATCTCGGCTATGACCACGCGGTATGGCAAAAAATGGCCGAAATGGGACTGTTTGGCATTGACATCAGTGAAGACTTTGGCGGTATCGGTGGCAGTGCTGTCGATACTGCCATGGTCGCAGAGGGGCTGGGCCGCTCGTTATTACCGGTGCCATTTATCGAAACCTGCGTTATCGCGCCGGCGCTGCTCGAAGCCAGTGACATGACCGATGAAAGCCGAAAAATACTCACTCGCATTGCTCAAGGTACCGCCACCATTGCCATAGGTGGCAATGCAGACATTGTTCCTTTTCGAGATCCTGATTGTCGTCTCGCGGTAAAGGCAGATGGAACAATGTCGGGCGAGGTATCACTCGTGATGCATGGCGGCTCTGCCGACTTTTTGTTGCTGGCGTTCTACTCAGGTAACCAAACACGATGCCTTTTGGTATCCAGCGATCACGACTACACCATCGAAAATCAAACGGCCAATGACCCCGCTCTTAGGCCAGCAAAAATCAGTCTGGCTGATGTCCCCTTCATTGAACTGACGGGTTGGAGCAACGACAATTTTGAGCAGGCAGGGTGGCAGGGTATCGTCGCTCTGTCGGCCCAGCAGACCGGGGCAGCGCGCGCCATATTCGAGATAACCGTCGACTATCTCCAGACTCGATACCAGTTCGGTCGCCCTATTGGTTCCTTTCAGGCGCTCAAGCATATCGCGGCAGACCTCTTTCTGGAGGTGGAATCTGCGACCAGCGCCTCGCAGGCAGCCGCGAGGGCGCTCGCGTCGAAAGCGCCTCAAACTGCTCAGTCTGTGGCGTTAGCGGGCTTTCTCTGCAATGACGCTTTTCGCGAGGTTTCGGCGCAGGCGATACAGTTGCATGGCGGTATTGCTTATACGCAGGAACACGTCGCGCACCTCTACTGGCGGCGCGCCCGAGCCACGTTGTCTATGTTTGGCGACTCTGATCTGCACCGCGAAGCCTACCTCAGCGCTTGGGAGGCCGCGGCATGAGCGACTTCGATCACACTGCCTCGCCAGAGGCACTGAGCGCCGCCGTGCTCGGCTGGCTAGATCTTTATTGGGACACTCAACATCGTGGACCTCTTGGCGAGCCCGAAGGGAACCAACAACTTTGGCGTCAAAAGGTGTTCGATGCGGGCCTGGCGGTACCCTCTTGGCCTGAGGAATGGTTTGGTCTGGGGATGAAGCCTGCCCAGTGCAAGGCCATAGAAAAAGCCTTTGCTGAGCGTAAAGCACCTGGGGCAGGGTTGGATCGCTATCATCTCGGTGCAATTACGGTGTTCAAGGCCGCCAGTGACGCGCTGAAACGCGAGATGCTTCCTAAGCTTCTAACGGGTCCGATCTGCTGCTTGCTTTATTCCGAGCCAAACGCGGGATCTGACCTCGCGGGCATTCGCACCAGAGCTGAACGAGATGGCGAGCGATTTATTATCAACGGTCAAAAGGTTTGGACGTCGAATGCAGCAGAGGCCGAATACGGAATGCTGCTGGCTCGCACGGACTGGGATGTCCCCAAGCACCGCGGGATTACGTTTTTTCTGTTTCCCATGAAACAGCAGGGGGTTGAGATTCGCCCGATCAATCAAATTACGGGGGAGTCTGAGTTCAACGAGATTTTCATAGAAAATGCGGTAGTTCCCGAGCGCTTTATGATTGGTAAGCTCAACGAGGGCTGGGCGTCGTTTCAAACGGCAATCGCGTACGAGCGACTGATTATGGGGCAGGGTATTACTGAGCGTCGCCGCGGCGCCTCGGCAAAGGGCCGCTCACCTCTTTTGGAACTGGCGGCCAAAACCCATCGACTTCAGGATCCAGTCATCAGACAACGCCTCGCGCAGGCGCTCGCGTACCGCGAAGTTAACCGCCTGAACAATGAGCGTGCTAAGCGCGACATGATGACCAACGGTTCATTGTCGCTGATGTCTCTGAGTAAGCTGGCGATGTCGCGTATTCAACACGGAGAGGCTGCCATAGCGACGGATCTCTTGGGTCCAGCCTCGCTGTTGGATGGCCCAGATAACGCTGATCCAGCGAACACAAACTTTGATGCGGCCAAAGCCTATATGAACTCGATTGGCGGTGGCACTGACCAGATTCAACGAAATATTATTGCCGAAAAAGTGCTGGGCCTACCGAAAGAGTACGAGCCCGATAAAGGGACTTCTTTTCGCGAGGTAAAATCGGATGCGGGGTCACGAAACGGCGAGTGAGCGCAGCTCAGTCGCCATTCGCGGATACTCGCCTTCTCACTTCATTAGTCTAGCAGGCCCTTCATGGCATCAAAGATGCCTATCCATGACTTCTTGTATCTCTGCTTTAAGCGACAACACTCCAGCTTTCATTTTTGTCAGCGTGGACCATCGTCCGTCAAAAACATGGCAAGACAGGGGCCGATCCAGCTAAAACGAGACATCTGGGCGGCGTTGTTCCGAAGCGAGGGTCGTCACTCTACTCTGGTCAGTAACGCGGTGTTTTCTGTCATCTGGCCATCGAGCATGATGGTGTTTGTGAACAACATCGAGTCGCCGTTGGTTCCCTGCATTGCCCACTGCATGGACGTGACAAAGCTCTCATGCTCGGCGTGAAGACCGCTCGCTGACTCGTCTAGCGCCAACGATAATTCGCTGTCAGACACATTGCTGACGCGAAAAATAGGTTCGGTGCCGAGCGCGCAATAATGTTGCACCACCAACTCGCCATTTTTGTCACTGTAGGTTGTCAGCATTTCAACCCCATCTTCAACCAGGGTCTCAGTGATGGTGTTACCTCCCGAGGTCATTCGCCATTCGTAGGACACATCGATGACAGCGCCAGTGAGCCCTTGGGTCATCTTTCCTTCCCACTTACCTACCTTTTTTTCTACCTGCTTAAACGCCATGCTGCTGTCTACGGCGGGCATCTCTACATCGCCGATCACCACGGTCTTTTCAGATGCCTGAACAAAAACCGCCCCTAACAGCATAGAGAGCCCTGCCACAACGATTGCCTTCATCACTTACTCCATTATTCGATTATCGAAACTCTTTTGGA
>JABJAS010000213.1 GCA_018666055.1 Halieaceae bacterium
CCGCCGGGCTCGAGCGCATTCAGTCTTACGTGGGCGTCGCAGGGCCTTTTGATGATTGGGATCAAGCGACTACTTATGTCAGATCAATCAGTCAGTCGATCTTCCCAGATTGGCAGGCTGCGCAGTGGGCGGCCTTCGCGCGGCAGTGCTATGTCGAGCAGAACAATCAGATCATTGCTGATTACGACCCCAAGATTGGTGAGGCGCTGTCGCAGCAAGACACTGGCGCAGAGAGTAGTGCCTTGTGGTCGCTTTTCGAAACGTTGCGGGAGGTGCCATTGCTGTTGATACGGGGCGCCCTGACCGATTTATTGTCGGAGGCGTGTGTACAAGGGATGCAAGATCGTGCCAATCACCTTGAGCTATTAACGGTGCCCAATGTGGGTCATGCCCCCATGCTGACTGAGGCAGAGGTTCCGGAAGCGATAATGGCGTTTTTAACGCAGTAGCGGGCGTCAGAGCCTGCTTCCTCTCTATCGTCGAATGCACAAGTGCTAGTGGCCGATACGCATGGCCCCTAGGAAATCGCGCTTCCCCAGCGGTGTGCCCAAAGCCCTCAAAATTGAGTAGGTCGTGGTGGCATGAAAGTACAAATTAGGCTTAGAGAATGACGCCAGGAAATGATCCGTTGTGAAGGGGATTTCCGTGTCACCTAAACGAAAGATCATCTCTTGACCTGACAGTTGTGCAGCCGAATCAGGCGTTTCTGCACGCATGCCCTCTATTGCCTCACCAATGAGCGCGCAGAGTCCTTCGTAGTCGATGCCGGGTTTGCTCGGCGGCGGCGTGAACACGCCGGCCCGCATACCATTGACCGCTCCGAGGGAGTGATGCCAGATTGAAATCACCTGAAAACTGAAGGGCAGCATCGTGTCATGCAGCCGATAGTCGACGATTTCAGAGAGGGGTATGCCGGCGCTGTCAGCGTATTGTTGACCCTTCTTAAGTACCTCAGCAGTACTGTCGAGCATCTGCTCGAAGCACTTGATGCTGGCATCATAGAAAGAGAGCTGCATGGTGTGTCCTTATTTTATTAGCCTTTAAAAACAGGCGTCGGGGGTAAGTCGGTATAGTCGAAATCGCTCAGGCTTTGGTCGATGCTACTGGCAAGACGAAAGTCTCTCTCGGTCACGCCGTCGGCGTCATGCGAGGATAATCGTATTTGCACGGTGCCATACACGTTATACCAATTGGGATGGTGGTCTTGCGCCTCGGCGTGCTGGGCAATGAGGTTCATAAAGCGCCACGCTTCTGCAAAGGTTTTGAATTGAATATCGCGGGCAAGCCAGGGTGCTGTGAGGTGCCAATCTGGATGACGCGCCATGTGTTGCGCTAGGTCTTCAGTGGATAGCTTACTCATATTAGGCGTCTCTTAAGAATTACACCGGACTCGAGATGTTCGGTATAAGGGAACTGGTCAAAAAATGCCAGTGCCTCAATGCTATGGGTCTCGCTCAGCTCGGCCAAGTTTTCGATCAGCGACTTCGGGTTACAACTGATATAAAGAATTCGTGCAAACCCCCTGGCGAGGCCAAGCGTATCGCTATCGAGGCCGGCTCTAGGTGGGTCCACTAAAAGTGTTTCGAATTCAAAGCTACTCAGAGGCTCTTTGAGCGCCGAAAGCCGCCGAAACGGTCGATCGCCAGCCATCGCTTGACTCATCTCTGCGGCAGACAGTCGCGCCAGCTCCAGGTTGCCAATGTGATTGGCGGTAGCGTTATGCGCAGCGGCTGCGGTGGCGCGTTTACTGAGTTCAGTAGCGAGTACCCGTCGAAATCGGTGCGCTAGCGGGAGCGTAAAGTTGCCCACGCCACAGTAAAGTTCCAATAGATCCGTATGGCAGGGTGGGGTATGGGTTAGCAACCACTCGATCATGTGTCGATTAATACTGCCGTTGGGCTGGGTGAAACACTGCTCCGGTTGGCGGTATTTATAAGTGCTCCCCTGAATTTGCAGGCTTTCGTCGATCCAATCCTTTCCAATAATGACTTTTTGCTTGCGGCTCCGGCCAATGAGATCGCAATTGAGCTGGTCCGAGAGGGCTGTTGCGGCTAATTCCCACTCGGCATCTAGGGGGCGGTGGTATATCAATGTAATCAGCAGGTTACCGCTACAGCTTGATAAAAATTCGACCTGAAATAGGCGGTTTCGTAGGATTGAAGAACGTTGTATAGACTGCTGCAGCACGGGCATGCAGTCCGTGATCCGCGAGGCGGCAATGGGAAAGTCACTGATCACAATGGGTTCGTTCGGTTTGCCCGGAGGAAACATGACGTAATCTAATGCGTCGCCGTCGTGCCACATCCTAAACTCGGCTCGCAAGCGATACCCCAGTGGGGGCGAAGCATAGAGCGCGGGTTCGGGTGGCGCAAAAGGCGCAAGCAAGCGAAGGACTCTGCCGACTTTTTCTTCAAATAATCGCTGACACTGGTCCGGTTGCACGGTGCTATTGCGCATGGCGGTTACTAGAGGCAGTGCTTAGGTTTGGGGAGCCCCGCAATGCGACTCCCGATTCTCGCAGGGGAGCCCGGAAACAATGTCATTAGGTATGACTATTGCCTTTATCGGCGCCTAGATGCGTTTTAACGTAGTTCACCAGTGCTCGATTTGCCGGAGAATCACCAAAATCTGCGTAGAAGTTGCGTAGCAGGGTAATGATCTCCCAATGGTGCTCGGTAAGCACGATATTTTCCGCACGGGCAAACTCATGCCCTAACGCGGTGGTCCACTCGTTGCAATCAATGAGAAAGCCATTGTCGTCACAGAGATCATCGAGCGCTTGTGTAGTGCCCATGGATCAGCCCCAGGTCATCGAGTGGCGATGAGCGATGACCAGACGAACCCACTCGTCCACTGTGATGCGCTGGGGCTCGAGCGGTTGGCCTTTGGTGCGACTGTCGGCGGAGTCCAGTACTTTCACCGCGCAGGGTAGGTGAGTCAGTGAGCGGATGAAGGTGTCATCGGTAGCGTCGTCGAGCAACAGCAAAGTGTCATGCTCGGTGAGTAGTGCAGCGCAGTCACGATACAAAGCAGGGTTATGGAGTAGGTGCAGTATCATCAGTAATTGACCACGACATGTGCCTCGCCGGCCGCGGCAACCCACTCGTCGTATGACATTGCCGAGACCTGCAGGTCATTTCTGAAAGCGCTCCGTGGAGCAGCCCCATCCAATACGTAAACCGAATCGATGTCATAAAAAGGGGCTGAGCCCAGCAGTCGATAAAGCGGATCTTCTGCGTCGGCAGTATGAGTGACCAAGTCCACACCGCTACCGGCGAAAACCAGCGTTACACGCTGACCGAATGCCCCAGCGGCTAACGCGAGGTCCAACCCCGCTTGCAGGGCAGTCCTATCAGCGCCATTGCCATCACCAGTACTTGTCGGGGCGCCTCCTGCCAGGGTGATGAGCCAAGACTTGCGGTTAGACAAAAGACACCAACCTGTCGGCATTCACTGCTGCTTCAACCAACGCGCCTAGGCCGGCGATAACAAAGGGTTCAGGTACCGAGAGTGCGGACGCCTCAACCGCTTGACTGCAAAGCAACAATTCAGCGCCAGTGAGGATTGCGAGTTGCCGCCATCTTGGCAGCGCTTGGTCATCCAGTGCTGCCGACACACCCGCGCCTTGAAAAAAACACTGTTTAATGTCGTGACCTTGATCAACCGCGGACTGGATAAAATCCTGAACCCGCTCGCATTGTTTGGGAGCGGTGCCCGGGGTACGAATGATGAGGGAGATTTCCATGGCTTATAAATGAAAAACCCCGACGATGCCGGGGTTATCCAATGACTCGACGTGATTCAGTCGTCACCGCCGGTAAAGACCGCAATGAGGTGCAATAGATGCATGAACAAATTGAAAATGCTCAGATACAAACCCACCGTGGCCCGGATGTAGTTGGTCTCCCCACCGCTGATGATTCGGCTTGTATCAAACAGAATCAGCCCCGCCATGATCATGACGACTACGGCCGAGAGCGTCAGCGAAAGCGCTGGGATGTTTAAGAAAATGTTCGCGATCATTGCAACGACGGCGATAACCAGCCCTGTCATTAAAAAGCCGCCCAGATAAGAGAAGTCTTTCTTGCTCGTCAGTGCATAGGCCGAGAGCGAGAAGAAGACTAAGGCCGTGCCGGCCAGCGCCTGCAAAACGATGGTCGGCCCATTGTCGAGCGCCAGATAGAAAGACAGTGTGGGTCCAATAGAGGCGCCCATCACGCCAGTAAACGCAAAAATGGCGGGTAGGCCTTTGGCTGAGTCGGCCATTTTATGAACGACAAACAGCAAGCCGAAGCCGACGAGCATGAGTACGAGGCCAACCATAGGCGGTACACCAACTGCTACCGAGATCGTAGCCGACAGCGCGCTAAACGCCAGTGTTAGGCCGAGTAGCCAGTAGGTGTTACTCAATACTTTATTCGTTTGAGCAATACTCGCTGTGGGGTCGAGTGTTGCAGTGCTCGTGTAAAGGGGCTTGTCGCTCATTCTGCTTTGCCTCGTAAAGTGACCTGACTGCTCATAATAGGGCCAGAGCCGACGTAATCCAAGTCCACTGCCATTCTTTTGCACTGCACTGCACGGCGCGGGACGAATCTGAGTGTTCAGGAACTCAAGGCGCTCATTCTCCGTTGGTATTGAACGTTACCGATATCGTCGCACTAACGGAAAGCTGACCGGGTTGATAGCGGGGCGCTCGGTCTGCCTCCATCGCCATCATGTCACCACGAGTTTGCCCTCTGAGCAGAGGCATGGGTTTACTACCGGTGCTGATCGTTTCAGGCGCGCCTAGAGAAGTGTTCGCGGCGTTCGCTAAAGCCAGTGCGTCCGCTTTAGCGTGATCAAACGCAATCGTCAGCGCCTGCTTTCTTGCGGCTTCTGCTTGGGAGCTGCCAAACTGTGGTGGCGAAACGCTGCTCGCACCCGCGCTCGACAGCGTTTGCAATGCCTCGCCCAGCGCAGTGAGCTCCAGCAGTTTAAACGAGAGGTCGCGGGTTGCCTGATAGCCCTGAAATTCTTGCTCGTTGGTTGCCGAATTCCAACGGTACTGGGGTTGAATGCGCAGTCGCCCGGCGTCGATTGATTGCTCGTCTCGCGGCAGTGCGCCGATTGCCGTCAACAACGCCGTCATCTGTTTGTCCGCAGCGGATTGTGCCAGTGCCGCAGTCTGCGCGTCGGCAATCACCGTGGCCGCCAAAGTGGCAAATTCGGCCTCAATCTTTACGGTGCCAGTGCCTTGAACTGAAATCATTTGTGCCCGTGCGGTCATCGAGATCAGTAGCGCCGTCAAGATGAGGAAGGGCGATACAATGCGTTTGCTCATGGTGCTGTCTCCTGGGTACTGGTTGTCTGTTTTATATGACCGGTGGCGTTACGATCGGTTCCGACATCGGTATTACCGCACAGTCCTGCGGTGATCCCAACTCATTGGGGCCGTTGTATGGCACGCGCGCGGTGCTGCGTGCAGCTCAGTGTAATGCCAAACGACGCCATACAGTGCCATCGAAGTGCGTTGATGGCGCGTTGCGTCAGCGGAACAGGTCCGTGAGGATCGCCGATTGCCTCGGCGACAAGCATCGCTGTGACAGCTAGCAGCTGTCCGCAAAATCGGGTGAATATGAATCCTCATCTCTCAGCGGTTTAGGTACCATGGCGGGTGAGTAAAACAAGCAGGAGCACCGCACCATGATCGAGACCCCATTGGCCCTTCCCTGCGGCGCGAGGATCACGAATCGCATCTGCAAGGCCGCCATGACGGAAGGGTTGGCCGACCCTTCGGGGCGACCCACTGAGGCATTGAATCAACTCTACGGGTTGTGGAGTGACGGTGGTGCAGGGCTCTTGTTATCGGGCAATGTTCAAATTGATGCGTTACACCTTGAGCGTCCCGGCAATGTGGTGGTCGAGGATGAGCCCTCAGAGAGGATGCAAGCGGCATTGGCCGCTTGGGCCGCCGCCGGCACGCGTGCGGGCAATCAGTTTTGGGCGCAAATCAGCCATGCGGGAAGGCAATGTCAAAAAATCGTTAATGCGCATCCCAAGGCGCCATCTGCGATTAAGTTGGGTCTGCCCGGCGGTCAATTTGGCGAGCCGATTCCCATGACGCAAACCGACATCGAGTCGGTGATCGAAGGCTTTGCCCGCTGTGCGAAGGTCATGATCGCCGCGGGGTTTACCGGGGTGCAGTTGCATGCAGCCCACGGCTATTTACTGTCCCAGTTTCTCAGTCCGCGGAGTAATCAACGCACGGACCAATGGGGTGGGTCGCTTGAAAATAGAGCGCGATTGTTGCTCTCGTGTGTGTCGAGAGTGCGCGCCGCTATCGGCCCCAGCATTCCGATCTCAGTAAAACTCAACAGTGCTGATTTTCAGAAAGGCGGCTTTGATTTTTCGGAAAGTATCCAAGTGGCAAAGTGGTTGCAAGCCGCATCGGTCGATCTGATTGAGATCTCAGGGGGTACTTACGAGCAGCCGCGGCTGCTCAATCTAGAGGGGATGGAGCCGGTGGAAGAGCAAGCGGTGGCATCCTCGACACGCGCTCGCGAAGCCTATTTTGTCGACTTTGCCGAAGCGATGCGGCGTGAGGTATCCATCCCGTTGATGGTCACAGGTGGGCTTCGGCGGCTGGATGCGATGAATATGGCGCTAGAGACCGGTTGCGCCGATATGATCGGTATTGGTAGGCCCTTATGCGTGCTCACTGACGCACCTGCCAAACTACTCTCGGGCCTTGAGGAATTGCCCCGGTTTGAAGACGATCTCTCGTTATTGCCCCGCGGTCTTGGCTTTCTAAATCGAATAAAAGTGGTTCGCACCATTAGCGCCTTTGCAACGCAGTATTGGTTTTATGAGCAAATTGCCGCCTTGGGGTTACAGGGCGAAAGCAATGTGTCGATGGGAGTGATGTCTGCCACCATGGCGCAGACCAAGGCGGCGAAAGCGTGGCTTGCCGCTCGCGACGAGGCGCTCGAAACAGCATGAATCGCTCTGTCCGTCATAGGATGCGTGGCAATTGCCATCGGCAATTAATCGCTGGTCTATTGCTTCGTACCGTGGTGGTAGCGGCAGTGTTCAGTGCGGTGAGCCCTGGCACTCATGCTGACAGTAGTGCGACTGATCGTGCTGCGCTTCGTGACAGCCTTGCTCATGCGGCGTTGCTACGTGACAGAGCGTTGTTGGGGAGTCAGGCGATGGCGATAGTGACTTCATTGACGACAGAAGTCGGCCCGCGACTCGCAGGCAGCGTGGCAGAAGCGCGCGCTCGAGAGTGGGCGGTGAAAAAGCTGACGGGCTTGGGCTTGCAGCCGATCTGGACAGAGGGCTTCGAGATGAGCGCATGGCAGCGTCACTCGGAGCGGGCCGAGGTGATCATGCCATTTCCGCAGCCGCTCGCTGTGACCGCGCTTGGTGGGTCAGTGTCTACCTCTGCGGCTGGGGTAACGGGTGAGGTAGTGCTGTTCGAATCCTTGGCGGCGCTGAGGGCTGCGCCTCGAGAGGGAGTAGAGGGCAAAATTGTCTACGTGGGTCACACGATGCAACGTACCCAAGATGGCTCTTCCTATGGCTATTTCAATCCGGTCCGCACCGCTGGACCCAGTGTTGCAGCGCAGAAAGGCGCTCTTGCTTACCTGTTGCGATCAATTGGTACTGACAGCCATAGACTCCCGCACACGGGATCGCTTCGTTACGCAGAAGACGCCCCGCAGATTCCCGCGCTCGCGTTATCGAATCCCGACGCGGATCAAGTCGAACGGATACTGGCTGACCGGGGTGAGTTGGTGGTCAAACTACAGGTCCAAACGTCCCTGAATCCAACTGCTCAGTCGGCCAATGTCATTGCGGAGATTCGAGGGCACGCCGCACCCGAAGAGGTGGTGGTAATTGGTGCGCACCTTGATAGCTGGGATCTGGGTACCGGTGCAGTTGATGATGGTGCTGGGGTTGGGATCACCATGGCTGCGATGGCATT
This sequence comes from Halieaceae bacterium, assembly GCA_018666055.1. Lineage (GTDB taxonomy): Bacteria > Pseudomonadota > Gammaproteobacteria > Pseudomonadales > Halieaceae > Luminiphilus. Next base: position 7,967 of record JABJAS010000213.1, read on the forward strand.
GATCAAAGAAGCGAACCTGGTGCCTCGACGGACTATTCGATTGGTTTTGTGGGGCGCAGAAGAGGTCGGATTATTAGGGGCGCTGGCGTATCGTGACCAACATCGAGCCGAGCTGGCAGATCATGTTATTGGTTCCGAGAGTGATTTTGGCGGAGGCCGGGTTTGGAAAATCACCGCCGACAGTCAATCAGACGCGGGGGATCAATTAGTCGCTCACATGGCAGAGCTTTTGGCGCCGCTCGGTATTGCGCCGGGTAGCGACAAACAGCCGGGGGGTGGCCCTGATCTGATGCCGCTGGTGTCAGCGGGGGTGCCGACGTTGCGTCTGCACCAAGACGGTCGTGATTATTTTGACCTGCACCATACGGCAGATGATACGGTGGATAAATTAGATGCGGCCTCGCTGGACCAAAATGTCGCCGCATTTGCCGTGGTCGCATGGCTCGCTGCCAATAGCGATGTTTCCTTTAGCAAGGCACCCTAGGGATAGTATAGTTCCGCAAAGGCCATTCCCTTAGTGGGGACCTTATCCATGTCTATTCGATTATTGAGAGTGAACAGCATCATGAAAATGGTTTTTTTAAAGTATGAACTGTCCGTCTTGGGGTTCACCAACTCGTCGCTGCGATGCGCGGTTCTTGCCTTAGTAGTGGCCCTAGCGGGATGCGCAGACAAGCCCACATACGAGATCGATTACGACCAAAACTTCACTTTCACGCAATATCAAAGCTATCGATGGTATGACGACGACCACGCCTCTAGAGAAAGCCAATATCGCCGCCAGAATAGCAGTGATCAGCGTGTGCGCTCGGTGGCCAATGGTGAGCTTGTGGCGAGGGGATTTCGGGAAGTGACTCGGGGCAATGCCGATTTTTGGGTGAACTATCACGTCACCAAGCGACAGACTCAAAAAATAACAGGCCAAGAGCAAGGGATGCATGGTGGCGTGGGCGTGAGTAATTATGGCAAGTCTGTCAGTTTAGGTTATTCCTCTGGCCCCTCCGTCAAAACCTACGAAGATGGCACTGCCGTCTTTGATGTGATCGATATTCGGACGAGCAAAATCGTTTGGCGAGGTGTGGCCGAGGGTAGGTTAAAAAATAAGATGTCGTCCGCCGAAAAGCAGGAGCTTAGAGTCACGGTGCTCCATGAACTGCTGAGTGCTTTTCCGCCGCAATGACACCGGCCCAACACTAAGAGCAGAGCCAATGCGCCGAGAACGTTGCGCGAATTCGGTTAGGTGACCTGTTGTCATTGGACTGGGTTTCGCGCTCTGATCGTCGCGATGATAAGCAATCTATTCGTTACGTCCACATGAATCAAATTTTGAGGTAACAAAGATGGGTCCATTTAACGATGTCAAAGTATTAGACCTCACCAGTATGGTGTCGGGCCCGGTAGCCGCAATGATGCTGGCTGATCAGGGTGCCGATGTGGTGAAGGTTGAGCCGCTGCACGGCGAGCAGATGCGGCATATTGGACCGAAGGTGAACGAGATCACACCGGCGTTCTTCTCCTGTAACCGAGGTAAGCGCTCGATAGCGCTC
>JABJAS010000214.1 GCA_018666055.1 Halieaceae bacterium
CGCGCGGAACAATTAAATCGAGATACTGGGACAGCCCGAGCAGCGCCCCGACGGCAGCCCGATCAACCACCGGAACCACCTGAGCGACTGCCTTGGGCAGACCCGCTGAAATGAGCCCGCTCGACAGCGACGCGCCGAGTTGCGCATTGGAATGAATGGCCTCGGAGCCACCGCGCAAAATCACTGCATTGCCTGCTTTCAAGCACAGGGCAGCCGCCTCGACGGTGACGTTCGGTCTCGACTCATAAATGATGCCAATCACGCCGAGTGGCACCCGCATTGTGCCGACTTCAATGCCGGAGGGCATTGTCTTGAGACCCGACACCGCGCCAATTGGGTCCGCCAGCGCTACGACTTGAACCAGCCCTTCCTCCACCGCATCGAGTCGAGCGGGATTCAGTGCCAGACGGTCGAGCAACGCCTCATCGAGACCACTGATACGCCCTTGTTCCAAGTCCCGCTGGTTGGCCATCAAAATGGCATCTCGATCCCTGGCAATCGCTTCCTTGATGGCCAGCAGTGCGGCATTGCGCTGATCGACGGAAGCATTGGCCACGACAGATGAGGCCGCTTTTGCCGCTCGCGCCATCTCCTCGATTTGAGTCGCAATATCCATGGTGTCAAACCCCTATCACAAGGGCTGCCCTCAGCCCTCTGAATCCGCTGAGCCTTCAGTGGCGACCAGCTCTTTGAGCTCACCCGAGGACTCCATATCGCAGACAATGTCGCAGCCACCGATTAACTCGCCTTCTACCCAAAGCTGAGGGAATGTAGGCCAATTGGCATAAGTCGGTAAGTTGGCTCGGATCTCAGGGTTACTCAATATATCGACGTAGGCAAAACGTTCACCGCACGCCATCAGCGCCTGAACAGTGCGCGCCGAAAAACCACATTGAGGTTGATTGGGCGAACCTTTCATATACAGAATGATCCGGTTTCCCTCAATTTGCTCGCGAATGCTATCCATAATGTCCATAAATTCCTCCGTCTTGGCAGTCGGCTGCCGATCCTGTGATGAAGTTGGTGCCCGATATTGTAATACGAGGAAGCCGCCCGGGGAGACTCCCGACAAGAAGATTTGACTCGGGGCGTCGCTCCGCTAATCTTGGCACCCCGCCGCCTTGTTGTGGACAACAGATTCATGCCAAACGCACCCACCGCGATTATGCCAACGTACGGCCGTTTACCCGTTACCTTTGCCCGGGGCGAGGGGGCGATCTTATACGATAGCGCTGATCGCGCCTATCTTGACGGCGTATCGGGTATCGCAGTGACCAATTTAGGGCACAATCACCCGCGAGTGACCGCCGCTGTCACCGAGCAAGCAGCGCGACTCGTGCATACCTCGAATCTCTTCCACATCGGCCTGCAAGAAGAGGCGGCAGAACTACTGCGACACGCCACCGGTATGGAAAACATGTTCTTTTGCAATTCGGGGGCAGAGGCCAATGAAGCGGCGATCAAATTGGCACGGCGCCTCGGGCATCACAGGCAGATAGCAAACCCCCACATTATTGTTTTGGACGGTGCCTTTCATGGCAGAACCCTCGGCGCTTTATCGGCAACGGGCAACCCAAAAATTCGCGAAGGATTTGGTCCGTTATTAGACGGCTTTCTGCATGTGCCTCCCAATGATTTAAATGCCATACACGCGCTCGGCGACGCGCTGGCAGACGTGGTCGCCGTGTTGGTGGAGCCAATTCAGGGTGAAGGCGGCGTGAGACCACTCGATCGCCACTATTTGCAGGGCCTGCGTGACTTGTGCGACCAAAACCAATGGTTACTGATGTTCGATGAGGTGCAAACGGGCAATGGGCGCTGCGGCAGCACCTACGTCTGCGAGCAACTCGAGATCAAACCCGATGTCATGTTGACGGCAAAGGGGCTGGGCAATGGCCTACCGATCGGCGTGTGCATGGCAAGAGGTGAGGCAGCGCAGCTATTGGGCCCGGGCGACCACGGCTCTACTTATGGTGGTAATCCCTTGTGTTGCGCCGCTGCCATCGCCGTACTCACAACACTGCGCGATGATGATGTCATGCCGCGCGCGACCTCTGTGCGAGAAGCGCTGTTATCGGCATTACATCACGCAATAACCGACCCGGGGCTTATCACAGAAGTGCGAGGCAGCGGCTTAATGATCGGCATTCAACCCAGCGTGGCAACGAGAGAGATTGTGCAGCGAGGCCTTGATCGTGGCCTACTGATCAATGTAGCGGGGGGGGATACCATCAGAGTATTGCCGCCGCTGGTCATGACCGACGAGCAGGCGGGCGAGCTCGGTGCCGGTATTGCCGACATCATCAACGACATTGCTGAGCAGGAAAACGCACTATGAGCACCCCTCGACATTTTCTGACATTAATGGACCTCTCAGCCGGTGAGCTCAGAGCGTTGATTCATCGCGCCATCGCATTAAAAGCGCAGCGAAAGGCCGGCGATGATCAACACAGTTTGGCAGGCAAGATCTTAGCCATGATTTTCACCAAAGCGTCCACCCGGACCCGAGTCTCTTTCGAAGCGGGCATTACCCAGCTAGGCGGCAATGCGCTATTTCTCTCTGGCGCAGACACCCAACTCGGTCGTGGCGAACCGATCGAAGACAGCGCCCGCGTCATTTCTTCCATGGTCGACCTCGTTATGATCCGCACCTTCGCGCATCGCGATGTTGAGCGCTTCGCCGAACAATCCGCCGTTCCCGTCATTAACGGGCTCACCGATGATTACCATCCCTGCCAGCTACTCGCTGACATGCAAACGTTCTTTGAGGTGCGCGGCGATATCAGCGGCCATAAGGTGTGCTGGCTGGGAGACGGCAATAATGTCTGCCACTCTTATATGAACGCCGCACGCCTGCTTGATTTTGAGCTGGTTGTGGCCTGCCCAGAGGGATACGACCCTTCTCCAGCACTGCTGGAGGCCTGTGGTAACCACGTGACGATCGAGCGAGACCCTGCTGTTGCTGTGAAGCAGGCGCATCTTTTAGTGACTGACGTGTGGGCCTCCATGGGGCAAGAAGCGGAACAATCGGAACGGATCGGGCCGCTGGCGCCTTATCAGTTGAATCAAGCGCTGCTCGATATCGCCGCACCCGACGCCCTTTATATGCATTGCTTGCCCGCACACCGCGACGAAGAGATTACCGCTGAGCTCATGGATGCCCCCGACACCGTCATCTGGCAAGAAGCGGAAAACCGTCTGCACGCGCAAAAAGCACTGATGGAATTGCTATTGAGTGCATAGTGAGCTGTAAAAAAGTGACCTCTAAAAAAAGTGACCTGTGAGACGGTGACCGGTAAAGGAGCCGCTGGCAGCACGTGGCATGATCAGTAGAGACGCGCGGCCGCGGTTAGCCGGAGATTTCTTAAAATAATGCACAATCTCGCTCGCGCGACCAACCCTCGCCCGTTAACAGTCGCTCTCCTATTTTTAAACCTAAAGTCAGAGAGTTATCGCGACTCAGCCATTGCGGCGCGAGCATTACGCACAGATTGTCCACAAAAAAGACCCAGCATGCTCCGCTTGCATTGTGCGCCGTACCCGCCTATCTTGGGGTTGCCGAGCCCTTGACCCCCTAGATGTAGGTGTTGAGCCCCAAAAAAGAGAATTAGCTCAGTGTGATGATTGGGTCGGTAAAAATCTTCAGAAAACGGTGTTTCAGAGGCAAATATCTATGCAAACAGGTAGTGAGTCATTAGAACAAAAAGACGTTGCACCCACTCCAGCAACGACAAGAGAAACCCCTAATCCTACTAGGCTCTCAGCGACCGCACCGGGGCAGCTGAGAGTCATCAAACGAAATGGGACCGTGGTTCCGTTCGAAGACAGTAAAATTACGGTCGCCATCACTAAAGCGTTTTTAGCCGTCGAGGGGGGCACTGCGGCCGCCAGCAGTCGCATTCACGAGATGGTGGCAGACTTAACGACCAAAGTAGTAGAGACCTTCGAGCGCAGAATGCCCTCGGGCGGCACGCTCCATATCGAAGATATCCAAGATCAAGTGGAACTCGCCCTCATGCGCGGCGGAGAACATAAAATAGCGCGTGACTACGTGATTTACCGAGAGGCACGACGACAGGAGCGCGCGGCAAATGTGGCGCTCTCTCCCGAGTCCCAGGCAGCGGCAAAAGGAATTAACATCGTCCAGCCTGACGGCAGCAAAGTGCCGCTGGATATCGACAGAATCGGTACCATTGTTGCCGAGGCCTGTGCTGGACTCGAAGACGTCAGTGAGTCTGCCATTATTGACGAAGCGTTGCGCAACCTATACGACGGGGTGTCTGCCAAGGAGTGCAGCACCTCCTTAGTGATCACGGCTCGCACATTGATTGAGCAAGAGCCCAACTACAGCTATGCCGCCGCCCGATTATTACTGGATGATTTGCGCGCGGAAGGGCTGTCTTTTTTAGGCGTTGCAGAGAGTGCGACGCAAGGTGACATGAACACCTACTATCCCGCCGCGCTGAAGGCCTACATTCAACGAGGCATCGAGCTGGAGTTATTAGCCCCCAACCTAGCAGAGTTCGATCTGACGCTACTCGGCGAGGCGTTGCAGGCAGACCGCGATTTACAGTTCACTTACTTAGGGCTGCAAACGCTCTACGACCGCTACTTTATTCACAGCGATGAGGTCCGGTTTGAACTCCCACAGATCTTTTTTATGCGCGTCGCGATGGGCTTGGCGACCCGAGAGGACGACCCCAATGCGCGAGCCATTGAATTCTATCGGTTGCTGTCTTCTTTCGACTACATGAGCTCGACACCCACGCTCTTTAACTCAGGGACGCTCAGACCACAGTTAAGCTCATGTTATCTCACCACTGTGCCAGATGACCTGTTTGGAATTTACGGCGCCATCCAAGACAACGCCATGCTGTCAAAGTTTGCGGGCGGCCTCGGCAATGACTGGACGCCAGTCAGAGCTTTGGGCGCTTATATCAAAGGCACTAATGGTAAAAGTCAGGGTATCGTGCCTTTCCTTAAAGTCGTGAACGACACCGCGGTAGCAGTCAATCAAGGTGGTAAGCGCAAAGGCGCCGTATGTGCCTACCTAGAAACCTGGCATATGGATATCGAAGAGTTCCTAGACTTACGTAAAAACACCGGTGATGACCGACGTCGTACCCACGATATGAATACGGCCAACTGGATTCCTGACTTGTTCATGAAAAGGGTATTTGAGGACGGTGACTGGACGCTGTTCTCTCCGAACGACGCACCTGACTTACATGATCTCTATGGCAAAGCGTTTGAAACCCGCTACGAGCAATATGAGCAGATGGCGCGAGACGGCGAACTGAAACTGTACAAAACGCTCAAAGCACAAAGCCTCTGGCGGAAAATGCTGGGCATGATTTTTGAGACAGGACATCCATGGATGACCTTCAAAGACCCTTGCAACCTGCGCTCTCCGCAGCAGCATTGCGGTGTCGTGCATTCATCAAACTTGTGCACAGAGATCACTCTGAATACCAATGCGGAAGAAATTGCCGTGTGTAACTTGGGTTCTGTGAATCTGCCCCAGCACATTGAAGACGGGAAGCTTAATTTAGTTAAGTTGCGGACCACGGTTCGAACGGCAATCCGTATGCTCGATAATGTCATCGACATTAACTACTACTC
>JABJAS010000215.1 GCA_018666055.1 Halieaceae bacterium
CACGAATAGACATCTTCATTAGCGGAGCCTCCCTGCGTAGTCGATATACACATTGGTAAAAAGCTTATCGGGTGTCGGATCCGCCGCCGCCAAAGCGACCTCGAAGCCACGGTCTATCTCTGCGAGAATGGCGCCATCGATAGCGGTGATCATCTCCGATGTCAGCGCTGCCGATCGCTCGTCAGCAAGAAAACGCGCCAGCGGGTCGCTGTCGGCTCGCTCCTGCTTTAACTCATCTTGATCACGATAGGCTTGCGGGTCGCCCTCGAAATGCCCGTAAAAACGATTACAGACCGCCTCAATCGCAGTGGGTCCACCGCCTTCGCGACCTCGGGTAATGGCACGCTGACAGGCCTCGTACATGGCATAAAAATCGCTGCCGTCGATCACCTCGGCAGGCATGCCATAGGCCCCGGCGCGTTCAGCTATGCGGCCATCCGGTTTTGGGTTGCGCGTAAACTCGGCGTAGCGATTGTTCTCGTACATAAAAATCATCGGGAGTTGCAGTACCACCGCCAGATTTAACGCCTCCGCAACGGTGCCCTGATCAGACGCACCATCGCCAATAAAAGCCATCGATACTGCGCCGTTACCCAATGTTTTAGCCGTCAGGGCCGCCCCCGCGGCAATAGGCGGGCCGCCTCCTACAATCGCGTTGGCTCCCAACATCCCTTTGGACATGTCGGCAATGTGCATTGACCCACCCTTACCGTTGCACAAGCCGTCTTCTTTACAGGCGAGTTCTAGCAGCATGGCTTCAATCTCGCAGCCTTTCGCAATGCAGTGACCATGGCCCCTGTGCGTACTGGCAATGTAATCCTCATTGGTCATATCAAGACAGGCGGCAACGGCAATGGCCTCCTGATTGCGATAAATGTGGATAAAACCCGGTAGCTTGCCCTGCTGATACTCCGAGCGCATTCGCTCCTCGAATTCTCGGATAGTTTTCATCAGCCGATAGGCGTCTGCTAATTTTTCAGGCGATATATCCACGAGGCCTCCCCTTGTTTCGATACAAAAACTTGACCTAAAAAGAGCCCCACAGGGGCCGTTGAGATACTGCCACGAATTGACCAGAAGCAATACCCAGTTTGGATGGTGCAGGCTCTTTATGGCCGCTATCTGCTTGTAGCATTAGCTGCCTTGGCGTTAGCGTAAAACAAAGTCCCGACCAACCACTCCGGAAATGGTTGCTCACCTGCACTGATAAACACAGGCGCCATTAGTCGCTTATCGTGCGCTTCCCCCACTTTTTAGTTGCTGTGGGCGAGCTACCAGAAATAATACCTAAGCGAAAAAAAAGCCGGCTTACGCCGGCTTTTTGCTCTGCGTCTAATTAAAAGTTAAACCCTAATCTGACACCTATCTCTCGGGGTGGGCCGTAGCCAGCCCAAGTCCAGAGCGCCGCTACCGGCTGAGCTGAATTTCTCCAAGTCTCATCCGTCAAATTTTTGCCATAAGCCGTGACTTCAAAGCGCTCATTTGAATCGACAAACTTAATGTACCCATCGACCAGCGTTCTCTCTTCACTTCTCGTGTTTCCTTTTTCCCTAATAATAGGGTCCCCATTCGCATCGGCGCCTTGGAAGTTTGCTGGGAAGGACGCGGTTGCAAAGTCGTCTTGATAATGTGCGCTCAAATTAAACGTCAAATTAGCACCGGAGTTAAGGGGTAGGTCATAAGTCACCCCGACTCCCATCGTCAGCTCGGGCGAAAAAGGAACATCTAGAGACCTTAAATCAACCGGCTGCGCGGGACCTGACAAGCCTAACGTCGCCATATCCTGCGAAGGGGCATAACTGTCGTATTTGTGGTCCATAGTGCCAAGATTGGCATCGATTCGGAGATTGTCGGTCGGAAGGTAAATCAGCTCAATTTCGATACCGTTATTGCTGCTCTCTCCTTCGTTAACCGCTACTGTCTCTTGAAAGTCATTGCCAGATGCGTCTTTCACCACCAATACCGCATCTCTCTGAAGAGAATCATAGGTCACGTCGAAATACGCCATGTTGAGACGCATTCTTCCGTCAAGGAGGTCTGCTTTAAAACCAATCTCAAAGCTATCGTTCTCCTCACTATTAAAGGGCTGACAGCCACCATAAGCACCACATGTCTCGGCGAAACCTCCCGCAACAAAACCCGTCGCATAACTGGCATAAACCATCACGTCATCTCGGAAATCATGGTCGACTACAAAGCGATACGTATTGGCAGAAAACTCCGCATTACGTCTGGCATTGAGTGCAAATGATGATTCAGGCAATGGATTTGTGAAGGGATCGGTAATTTGCGAAAGATCGAACAAGAAGTTACTGAGTGGATTGCCGCCCGCTCCACCTAAGTCCAATCGATGAAAATCTTTCTCGTCGCGCGTGTGACGGAAACCAACCGACAATCTAGTCGCCTCAGTTAATTCGTAAGTGCCATCAATGTAGAATGCCGTGCTTTCTCTCTCTTGATCGGTCGCTTGAATTTGCAGAATATCGTCAAAAATAGCTGCGCCCGCTTGCAGAGGCACGAAGCCAAAGCGTCCAAAGACATTAAAATCAACGTCGTCTGTGTAGTAAGCGGCACCCAGTACAAAATTCAGCGGCCCATCAAGATCTGAGGTCAGTCGTAATTCTTGCTGGAACGTCTCTCGTACCGAGTTCCGAGACGCATCGTATAGCGAAGTGTAGGACTCACCAGTGTAAGTGCTGTTGAGGATCTCTTCCTGCTCTCGATAGCCCGTAATAGACTTGATTGTAAAATTATCTAGCGAGAAGGTTTGCGTTAAATAATAGCCATCGGTATCAACGTTGTGACCGTCCGGTATGCTGACGCCCTGAATATCTAAATACGATTGCCCGGTAGAGAAAGGATCGCCGTTGCCAATGCCCGGGAAACCCAGCAATGGGAACAAGAAGCCCTCGTCGTCAGGCGTAACGTTCGCTGCTGCGGGGGTTTCAGAATCGTCTCTGAGGATTTCCCAAGTGAGGTCAGCCATATAAAAATCATTGGGCTGCCATCTTAATTTTATTTTCGCCGCAGCGACCTCTTTACCGCCAATTTCAGAACCATCTCCAACAAATGGATACTCAGATACCACCGAATCAAAAGTGGGACCCTCTGGTGAACAAGGTAAACAGGTCACGGTTCCACCGACAGGCTTGTCGTTGGTGTAATACCCTTGAGAGTAATCGTAGATAGCTGCTATCCGCATCGCTAGCGTCTCGCCCAAAGGCACGTTCAGCTCAAAGGTAGTCTTACTAACGTCTGAGTCATTCGATGCGAATTGTCCGTAGGACGTCTGAACTTTTCCAAAAAGCTCACCTAACACTGGCTTTTTGGTGGTGATGTTAACCGCACCACCCGTCGTATTTTTTCCGAACAGCGTACCCTGTGGGCCCCTAAAAATTTCAACCTGCTCAATATCAAACATCTCAGCCCACTGAGATTGAACGTGGGTGATAACGAAGTCATCGATAGCAAACCCGACGGAGGGATCCTTTGTCACCAGAATCGACATGAATCCCGTTCCTCTGATGCCGCCACCCACGGCGTTAAAACCATGCTGCTTAGAGAAAGTGACATTTGGCGAGAGCTGGGTTAACGAGGTGATATCAGTCGAGAAACTCATCTCCATCTGATTCGCTGTCACGGTGGTCACCGCAGCCCCCAGATCCTGTTGCATCACGTCACGCTTCATACCCGTTACGATGACCTCTTCAATCGCGAGGCGTGACTCTTCAGCAGCCTCGGTCTCTTCTTGAGCCATCGTGGGTAATGCCTGCGTCGCCAAAGCGAGAGAAACTGCAAGGGGGAGTGCTACCTTGCGGGCAGGGAAACGCCCGGCTTGAAATTTGATTGTCATGGCTATGTTCCTATTTTTTGCTTTTAATTTATTCCGGTCGCCCTAAAGCGACAAGCAGTGCTTACATGCTTGCTGAACACCAGCAAGTTTTAAGATACTGCGAAAGCTTTGTCCGTACAAGTGGCAAAAATTTGTCAAAATCCGCCAATAGGAGGCATTGAAAAAGGATGTATGCCGAGAAAATCATAAAAATTCGAGCCCAACTGGCGTCGGTAGGCGCTGCGGGCGCGGTCCTCAGCACCCAAGATAATATTTTCTATGCCTCGGGCTTTAGCTCGGTGATGGACGGTTGGCATCTGGTGGAACCCATCGCGGCGCTATTCATCCCGACCGATTCGGCGCTCCCTGTCGTGCTGATTTTACCCGAGGCCAGCATTATTTCGCTGATTGTCTCTGAGCGTGGTGGCCATCCGGTTTATTTCGAGCGCATCGCGACCTTCGATATGCTGAACTTTTGCTCAACGGCCCGTGCCGAGGATGCCCACCTCTCGCTACCTAAGGATCTGCTCGCCGAGCTCGGTCAGGTAATGGAGCGAGTCGATAGGCAATGCAAGCCCGATATCATTCAGAGCATCGCAGCGACCCTGTCACGCTACCTGTCTCAAGATGATCAGATGCTCTTCGATGATCTTAGGGTGGCAGCCCACATAAAGGCGTTGATTGGCCAGTCCATCGGAGATGCACTGGATGTGATGTTCGGCGCACGCGTCATCAAAACTGCAAATGAGATCGCGACCCTTCAGGAGAGTGGTCGCATTGCCGATGACATCATGACCTACACTATCTCGCAGCTGGGTATCGGGACGACATGGGCCGAAGTCGAAAAATCTGTGGCGCATTTCATGATTGATTGCGATGTAGACCCCTTGCCGGGCAGCCCCATGCTATTTGGCGGTGCTTATGACCTAGTCTTCAGACCCGACCTCTTTCGCACACCGGTCAGCCGTCCATTTCAAGGGGGAGAAATTGTGATTCTCGAGACCCAGGGGCGCTATAAGAACTTCTGGATCGACATTAATCGCACCGCCCATATTGGGCCCGCATCACAAGCTTATCGAGACCAGTACTCCGCCGTGCAAGAAATCTTTGAGACGATTAGCGGCCGCCTGAAGCCCGGGGTGAATACGTCAGAGATTTGCAATTTCCAAAATATCGCCGCGGCTAAATACCTTGATCCTGAGGAAAAATTGCTGGTGGTCGCTCATTCCGTCGGACTGGTTCCGCTCGAAAGCCCGGTGCGGTATCCGGGCACCGGCTTGCACGGTGCGAAGGAGGGTTTCGTCGTTCAGCCTGGGATGGTGATCAGTATCGACTGTTTGTACTTTGGCAGCAGGCTCGGTCCATCCCATATGGAAAACGTCTTTATCGTGGGTGATACGGGAGCGGAGCCCCTCTATCAGTCCACTCTAGACCTGGTAGAAGTCAGTTAGTCCACCTCCCTTTGTTATCCCTTTATTGTGACAACTGAGTAGCTAAATTGAGCGCGTAACCGAATCTCGGAAACCACACCTGCGCGCTAACCCCTTGGCGTGGCTCGCTGGCGATCACGACTTGCTCCCCATCAACTGCCAACAATCTGCCTGCGGACGCGCCACGATCGGCAGATCCTGTCCCCACCACCACCTGCTGACCGAGCCAATCCCGAAGGGGCTCATCGACCGGCGTATCAGGCAAGGGCGCCTTTTGACTCTGCTTCAGCTGACTCCACGCCAGCTCAATCGTGACATCTGCTCGTTCCCCCACACCCAAATCGGACATCTGCTGATACCAATTCGCCACAGCAGGAAATGCATTCACAACAGGAATCAGATCCGGCAGGGCGCTATGAATCATCCAACACATGCCCCAAACATGAACATCCCAGCCATCAGGGTAGTCACCATTTAAAAAATCACTGCTGCTCGTTAGCTGTGCCGCAATCGCACTCACAAAAGCGCGCACCTGGCTTCGGCGCTCTGGATCAACGACCGCTAGGGTATTGAAATCAACATCGGGAAACACCTGCTGGCGATCAGCACGAAAGTCATCATCCCACTGGTCCTTATAAGTCGCGAATGCCGTCTGCAGCAGCGGCATAAAGAACCGTTCACTCCACGCGTAGCCGCCGGCCGCCTGCAATGCGCCCTGCCGATTGAGACGAGGTAACGTTGGATCAAAGTGATCTAACGCGCGGGCAATCATCCAATTATCAACGTAGATATCGGCGCCACATTGCAATACCGGCGTCCCACGATACCCCCCCGTTAGGGCCTCCACATCGGGCTTGGGCGCAATTAATGGCATTTCAATGCTGTGCCAAGCGAGTCCTTTCAGTCCCATCATTTTTTGCGCTTTCTGAGAAAACGGGGAAATATCGTATTGATGCAAAATTAAATGAGTGGCGGTCATGGCTGTTGCCTCTTTGCGTCTTGGGGGCACATTGAGGCTGGTGCCTTCTAGCGTCAAGCCTCAAGCAAAGGTGGCAGTCAAAGCATGCTGGGCCAACCGGCACAATGGGGCTAAGCTTCAAATATGGAAACGCTAACCACTTTTTCCCATGTCGTCACGGATGCGGTCTCTCACCTCAACGAACCGGGATTCGCTGAGGCCCTGAGCGTGGGCATTCAGCAGTGGGTCGGTGCAGATGACACGGCGCTGATTCGCTATCAAGATACCGGCGCCCCAACCATCGAATACACGCTCCCGCTCAAGCGCAGAGGCAAAACAACGCTCGATCGCTATGTAACAGGGCCCTTTTTATTGGACCCTTTTTATCGTGCCGCTACGATCGATGGACAGTTTGGTGTGTTTCAACTGAATGAGCTGGCGCCGACAGGGTTCAAAGAGAGTGAGTACTATCG
>JABJAS010000216.1 GCA_018666055.1 Halieaceae bacterium
ACTCAGCGGTAAGAAAATCGCCGCGATGAGCGAAAAGAGATACGTAGTACGATTGAGCCGCGCACTCAGAATATTGGCGATTTCATCTTGCACAGCTTGCGCGCGATCCTTAACCGCCTGCAGTTCTTCAACGAATCGAATGACGTGGTTTTGAGCTTCGAGCAGTCGTCGCCTGTGTTCAGCTGTGAGCCAAGCAAATTTAGTTTCGACCAGCTGCCCGATCAGCTTCTGTTGGGGCATCAAAAATCGATGGAAGATAATCGATTTTCGCCGCATGGAAACGATGATGTCGCGAAGACCCTCAATTTCCATTTGCAGAATGCAGTCCTCAACCGCGTCGATACCGTCGATCAAGTCATCTACAACGGGGGATAAGCGGCTGATCGAACTCTCGATAAAGCCAGTAATGAGGTCTCCGACGTCAGTGGGTCCGTCGCCAGATTGAAGCCGATGGCGCATTTCATCGACGCCTTTCAAGTTGCGCAGTTGAACAGAAATGAAGCGCGTTTCTTCCATCCAGATGCGAATGGATACCATATCCTCGGGGTCGGCATTATCGTTCAAATTAACGCCCCGCAGGATGAGCAGTACACCCTGATCTTGGGTCAGGATGCGAGGGCGAGTATCCGGTGCGAGTAACGCCGTCACTAGGGTGGCGTTAGGCAAATGGGCCACATCGGATAACCAGGCTTCTGTGGCCGGCGCATTGGCATTTAAATGTATCCACACGGGTGAGGATGTGGTGCCCACTTTGGCTGATGTCAAATCGTGCAGGGGTGTGCCGGATCCATTGCCATCAAGAGAATAGGCGCAGAGGATTGACGCTTGCTCGTTCACGATCGATTCTGACATCTGCTCAGCGCTCCCCTTGCAAGAATAGCTTACCTTGTCAGGCACTTTATTTAATCTATCACAAGGATTCGAGCACCTGCTGAATGTCATCGCTGCTGGTTCGAGGATTGACGACACAAAACCTCAGGACCGTCTCGCCTTCGTGCTTAGTCGGGGTAACAAGGGCAATGCCACTTTCCAATAACTGACTGCTCCAGGACTTGTAGTCGTCAGGGGTCCAGCCAAGTCGTCGAAACACACAAATAGAAAGTTGCTGGTCAGTTACGAGCTCCAAGTGGGGATGTGCGTCGATCATGGTTGCTGCCTCGCGCGCTCGATCGAGTGTCACCTCAACGGCGTCTGCGTAGGCCTGTGTGCCATGCACCGCGAGGCTGAACCAGAAGGGCAGCCCGCGTGCCCGTCGCGATAGGTGGTGTGCGTAGTCGCTGGGATTCCATGTGCCATCATAGTAGACCTCGAGGTAATCACCGTGCTGTCGGTGGGCTCGCCGTGCTTTCGCGGGGTCCGCATAGATGAGTGCGCAGCAGTCAAAGGGGGCGAACAGCCATTTATGAGGGTCCACAATGAAGCTGTCCGCTGTTTCAATGCCGTTAAACAGCATTCTGGCTGAGGGAGCTGCGAGCGCCGCGCCGCCGTAAGCGCCATCGACGTGATACCACACGGCGTTTTGCTTGCAGATGGCGCCAATGCCTTCTAGGTCGTCGATGATACCGAGATTGGTGGTGCCTGCAGTGCAGGCGACGGCAAACAGTCGCGCCCGATCGCTATCGCTAAGCGCTGCCATAGTGGCCGCGACATCGGCACCGGTCAGTCGATGACCGCCTCATTGAATGAGGTCCGCATCCATCACGTGGGCGGCTTGTTGAACCGAAGCGTGCGCCCCTCGGGAGGACAGTATTAATCCTCGTTGTGTCGCGTGATCAGGTTGCTTTTGGCGCCAGTCGTGACGCGCAGCCACTAATGCGGATAAGTTCCCCGCGGTCCCGCCGCTGACGAACACGCCTCCCGCCTCAGGAGGAAAGCCGGCGATATCTGAAATCCATCGCAGGGCTTGATTCTCTGCATAGATTGCTCCAGCACCCTCTAGCCAGCTGCTGGCACAAATGTTGGATGCGCCTACGACCAGGTCGAACAGGGTGGACACGTCTGTCGGGGCGGTCGGCACGAAGGCCAGATATCGGGGGTGATCTTCAGAGATGCAGGCCGGCGCCAGCGTGTCGATGAACAGCCTCAACGCGGTTTCGCCGCCTAACCCAGACTCAGTAATCGTTTGCCCAGCGGCGGCCTCCAGCGCGGCTTGCGACAGAGGGTGATCCAGTTCAGGCGGATCCATTTTGAGCCGGTCCATTGTGTAGGTGAGGATCTCCCTAGAGAGTGCCTCGATTTCGGGTGTGACTCGATGCATGACAACAACCTATACCGATTATAATGTGGACGTGGATATTTGCGCGTTTTGCGGCCATTGAGTGACCATGAGCTTGGCAAAAGGGGCTTCCCACGCGCTGCTTAATATAACCTCGCCATTATGCGTTAAGCGAATGGAAAAGATCATTCTATCTATGGGGTATTGCTCACAGAAACGGAATCTTTAGTCGGCAAAGCGATCGTTTCGCCAACTGTGCCTCGGTCGAGATCGCATGATTGCGAATGATGGCTTGGTGCCACACCGCGCCTTGAAAAAGTCCTTCTAAAAGACGCTAACCTCGTTATCAGGCTAGCACCCTAAGCAACAGACATATTGGCTTGTTTGAGTTCGGACAGCGCGGTAAAAAACGCTTCACGCTTCGCTTTAAGCCGCTTTCGGGCGTCTTGCATCTCAGCACGGACAGCCTCTCTTCGAACCCGCAGATCGAGCAGAAGTTCCTCATGGGTGACCCCCATACGTTCGCGCGCAGCGGCCATCTTATCGGCACCGGCTTGACGTATTTGCTGTGTCAGTCTGATTTTTTCCAGCTTAAATTGATCCCATGTTTGCGCTGCGGCAAGCCACTCGTCCCCCAGTAGCGCGAGCCTATCCTCCCAGCGCTGCC
The DNA here is from genome assembly GCA_018666055.1 of Halieaceae bacterium. Taxonomy (GTDB): domain Bacteria; phylum Pseudomonadota; class Gammaproteobacteria; order Pseudomonadales; family Halieaceae; genus Luminiphilus. Next base: position 2,883 of record JABJAS010000216.1, read on the forward strand.
ACACCATAGATTGCGATTTTGCTTTTGTGTCGCGCACTTTGCGGCGGGTGATAATTTGCGCCTCTTGCCATCGGCTTGCGCGATTGAGTCCTTTAACGAGTCCCATAGCACGGAGCGATAAAATGACATAGCGGGTAGGGTCCAGCACCCAGCCAGTCCAGCCAAACCCGTTACGAAAATCCCTCGGGTGGTCGTGATGATCGGCATGGTGGTTCCCCTCTCCCAGTGGACCCAGCCAGATATAGTTATTTTTTGCCGAACTGATCAGGCCTTTTTTAAAGCCCCACATGTGCGTCACGCTGTTGACCGTCCAGGTGTTGTGATGCGCAAGGACATAGCCCCCACTACTTGCGACCAGTAAACAAAAACCGCCCAGCCACCCCGCGAGGCCGATACCGAGAGCAATGGGCAGTAAAAAGTTGGCGAGAATGAGCAGTGGCACATAGTGCTTATCTTGCCAAATGATGGCCGGATGCATCTTGGCGTTCATAGCGGCGTCAAACTCTCGCGAGTCAGGGTGATTGAACAAATAGGTCAGCATGTGAGACCACAGAAAGTTGCGCCAGCCGGTATCAAACCAAGTGGTCGAATAGGGGTCGAGGTGATGCTGACCTGTTTTATCAACCGCGTGATGGATGACGTGCTGTGCCGACCACCGCCTCACGCTCCCTTGTAAGGCAAACAGTTGTAGCCCTAAAAAGACGATATGTGTTGGTAGTCGAATATCCTTGGCTGCGCGGTGAGCAATCAGTCGGTGGCTGTAAGCGGTGGTTGCGATCGCGGCAATCAACGCGTGCACTAGTGTCCAAGCCAACATCACTTTCCACAGGCCAGCTGGTGCATAAACATAAGCTAGGGGCGTCAGGATCAGCACCAAGCAATGGCTGATGATCAGAAATGCAGCGATGCCCCAATCGATGCTGAACCCCGCTTTAAACAGGTCGCTGAAGCGGCGAAAAATGGGCGCGTGAGAGGTTGGTGCGTGTTTGTGCTGACAGGCTGTGGTGCTGTGGTCGTTCATGACTCAAAGATATTTCATCTAAAAATTTGATTTTAGGCGGTGGCGATAAGCCAAGCAACCGCGCCCGACCAGTGAGCCGTCATGAAGACCTTAAAAAAGTGCTTTATGCCCATCTATCGCCTTGATTATGCAGCGTTACCTAGGGTGCGTGATGGGTCAGAAAGCGGGTTTGCCGGCTGCTGTGTTCCCGCGCTCGCGAGCGCCGCTGCCACTGCCGGGTGCGTGATTTTTCCAGCACGAATATTCAAGCCATTAGCAAAGTGGGGATCCTCCTGCAGTAGCGTGCCAAGGTCGCCCTTAGCGAGGCGCTGAATGTAGGGCAATGTGGCGTTGGTCAAAGCCATTGTGGCGGTGCGCGCCACGGCGCCCGGCATATTCGCAACACAGTAATGCACGATCTGATCGATGACGTAGGTGGGATCGGCATGCGTTGTGGGCGTTGATGTTTCGAAGCAACCGCCCTGATCGATGGCGACATCGACCATCACGGCGCCGGGTTTCATGTTCTTGAGCATTGGGCGCGTGATGAGCTTGGGTGCTGACGCGCCTGGAATGAGTACCGCACCAATAATGAGGTCGGCATCACTGGCGGATTGCTCGATGGCCTCTGTGGTGGAATAGATGGTGCGCAGTCGCCCGTTGTATTGCTCATCCAGTTCAGTGAGGCGTTTGACCGATCGATCAATCACGGTGACATCTGCGCCCATGCCGAGTGCCATGCGGATTGCATTGGTGCCGACAACCCCGCCTCCGAGGATCAGCACTTGCGCGGAAGGCACACCGGGAACCCCCCCCAGTAAAGTCCCGTTACCCCCTTGATGAATCTCCATGTGGTGCGCTCCTGCCTGCACCGATAGTCGTCCTGCCACTACGCTCATGGGCGCGAGAAGCGGCAGGCCACCTTCTGGGGAGGTAATCGTTTCGTAGGCGATGCAACTGGCACCTGATGCCATGAGTAACTGCGCCTGTTCGGGGTCAGCAGCTAGGTGGAGGTAGGTGAACAGGATCTGATCGGCGTGCAGAAGATGACACTCCTGTGCTTGCGGCTCCTTGACTTTGACGATCATGTCGCAGTGGGCAAATAATGCTTCTGGGGTCTCAATCACTTGGCCCCCTGCATCGCGGTACATGTCGTCCGTTAGGCCAATGCGAGCGCCGCACTGGGTTTCTACTTGGACGGTATTACCTGCCGCAACGAGCTCCCGGACGCCGGCGGGCGTCATACCGACACGGCATTCCTGCGGCTTGATTTCCTTGGGTACGCCAATCTGCATCGGTTTGATTCCTGAGGTTCAAATGTGACCGGATTTTTGCTGAAAAACGAGGAGACGAAAAGGCTATATTAACTTTAAAAATAAATTTAAAAGGCTAATTACAATAAAAATATAAATATAAAAAGTGATATTAACTATCAGAATCGGATTTGTAGGCTTATTATCTGGATAAAGCCCCTCTGTGTGAGGAGCCCTCGGGAGGCGCAATGGGATTCAATGAGTCAAATCAACTAGACCGTATTGATCGCAATATTGTTCGTTTGCTTCAGCGCGATGCGCGCATCGCTCACACTGAGTTGGCGCGCCGGGTGGGCTTGAGCACCACGCCTTGCAAGGAGCGGGTGCGCCGGTTGGAGCGGGAGGGCGTGATTCAGCATTATCAGGCTGTGCTGGATCCTGCCGCACTGAATCGTGCGCTCGTTGTTTTTGTACAGATTAGGCTGAACAGAACATCGCAGGACATCTTTGAGGAATTTACACTAGCGGCGCTCGATTTGCCGGAAGTGCAGGAGTGTTACTTGGTGTCAGGCAACTTTGATTATCTGATCAAAGCGAGAGTGGCGGATATGAATGCGTATCGCCGCTTACTCGGTGAAACGCTATTAACGCTGCCAGGCGTACAGGAATCAACGAGCTATGTGGTCATGGAGCAAGTCAAAGAATCATTGATGCTGCCGGTGCCGCCATAGTGGCGGAGTTGCGGGTAAACAGGAAGACGATTGAGCGGCTCAGTCTGCTTGGTGTCTATCGAAAGCCGCTGCCCGCG
>JABJAS010000217.1 GCA_018666055.1 Halieaceae bacterium
CGAGAGTAGGGCGGTTGTGTTTGCTGCGACTTGAATGAAAATGGTGGGCCCAGTAGGACTTGAACCTACGACCAATCGATTATGAGTCGACTGCTCTAACCAGCTGAGCTATGGGCCCTGAACGAGTGCGTAGTTTACCAGACAGAGGATAACGCGTGCTGCTGTTACGTGTTAATCGAGGTCGCTGGCAGCATGCCGTTCAGGCAGTCGCTTAGCCTCATCTCCCCAGACGCGATTGATGCGTTGACCGCGTTGTACGGCGGGTCGCTTTTGGACCGCCTTAGTCCATCGCTGTACGTTTTGATAGGTGCCCACATCAAGAAACTCGCCTGATTCGTAGAGCATGCCCATGGCGAGAGCACCGTACCAAGGATGAATCGCAATATCGGCAATGGTGTAGTCGTCCCCACAAATAAATTCGCGTTCTGCCAGGTTTTGGTCCAGCACGTCGAGCTGTCGTTTCACTTCCATCGTGAAACGGTTAATAGGATATTCATACCGCTCCGGCGCATAGGCGTAGAAGTGTCCAAAACCACCCCCCAAAAAGGGTGTGCTGCCCATCTGCCAAAAAAGCCACGATAAGCATTCGGCACGTGCACTGAGGTCCGTAGGCAAAAAGTGCCCATGCTTTTCCGCGAGGTGCATTACGATCGCACCGGATTCAAAAATACGTGTGGGCGTGGGGGTGCTGTGATCCACTAAGGCGGGGATTTTAGAATTGGGATTCGCCGCAACAAAGCCGCTAGAGAACTGATCCCCCTCCATGATGTTGATCAACCAGGCGTCGTATTCGGCTTCTTTAATACCCAATGCCAATAGCTCTTCGAGCATGACTGTCACTTTGACGCCATTGGGTGTGGCCAGCGAGTAAAGTTGCAGGGGGTGCTCACCTATGGGTAACGCTTTGTCATGGGTCGCACCCGCAATCGGTCGATTAATTTTGGAAAACCGGTTGTCCTCTCCCTCTTGATCCCAGTGCCAAACTTTAGGCGGGGTATACGTTTTTGATGCCTTCATCTTGTAGTCATCGGGAGAAGGGTAGAGCTCGTCATCTGCCATGCCATGTATGTCCTTTTTCTAAGAGCGGCCTAAGGGGCGATTGAGTGCTGCACAGAGCAGTTAGCCGCGCGGCGGTAAGCCGTGCACCATCGTGAGAAATTGTAAATCAGTGCCCGCCCTACGGTGCTCGCTCAAGGCTTGGTAATCCGCATCGTCGTACCACGCAGTGGCGTGATTTTCTGTTGGAAACATGAACATCACCATGCGCCCCTCTCGAGGGCTCGCGCCTTCAAAGGTGGTCGTATTATCGTCGTAGGTTAAAAACGTCCCTTCGTGGCGTTTTAGAATCGAAAAAAAGCCCTTCTCGTACTCTCGGTAAGCGGCGGCGTCGTGAACAATAAAATTTGCGACGACATAGACAGGGGTATCAGACATGGGTGCTCCTTACAGCGTGGGGTACCAATCGGCAATAGCACGGCCGATGGCTTCGGGTGAATCTTCCTGAATAAAGTGCGAGCCCTCTACGGTGACTTCGGCCTGATTGGGCCAGCTACGACAAAAGTCGCGTTGCGGGCCCACCAGTATCGAGCCGGGCTCTGCGTTGATAAACAGCTTAGGAATCGGGCTCTCGGCCATAAAGGCACCGTAGGCTTCGACTAAGCTCACCATATGAGGGGGCTCGCCGTCGATGGGGATCTGCCGCGGCCAATTAAGGGTCGGTTGTCGATTGGCTGGGGTATCAAAAGGGGCTCGATAGTGCGCCATTTCTTCCTCGCTGAGGTCGCGCAAGACAGAGCTCGGGAGAACGCCCTCGACAAACAAATTGCGCGTTAATACGAGGTCTTCTCCCTTATCTGAGCGAAAGCCTTGAAAAATCCCGCGTGCGCTTTCTGGCCAATCCTGCCAGCTCAGTGGCGCCACGATCGCTTCCATATAGGCAACGCCTTTCACTGTTTGGGGGTTTTGACTTGCCCAGTGAAAACCGAGACCACTCCCCCAGTCGTGAAGGACCAGTGTGACGTTTTGGTCGGCTGCAATGTGCCGTAATAGGCCGTCCAGGTAATCAAAAGCGACCTGAAAAGAATAGCGCTCCGGTCCCTCGCTCTCGGGCAATTTCTCTGAGTCACCCTGGCCAATGAGATCAGGGGCAATGACTCGGCCGAGTCCCTCGAGATGGGGAATCACGTTGCGCCACAAGTAAGACGAGGTCGGGTTGCCATGCAGCAGTACGATGGGGTCACCAGATCCCGCCTCGAGGTAAGCGATGCGTTTTCCATTGACCGTGGCAAACTGTTGGGTGGCGGGCATGGTGTTCCTTGTTAGTGCGCTGACGCACCTCGGTTATGAAACGGCTAGACAAAGCGTGGGCTGTTTTTGACTTTGAATTGGACCGTGCAGCGTGTCGTTTATTGGCAGTCATACTGCCATGAAATCGGTGGCTGCACCAAGCTGGCCAACAGGCTTAGTTGGTTAATGCCAGCATGTACTCGGCCACGAGCTGTCGCATGGGTGCCGACAGGTGGTCCTGCGGTGGCATAGTGGGGAA
>JABJAS010000218.1 GCA_018666055.1 Halieaceae bacterium
CAGGACACTATGCGTGACAAGACGTCGAGACGCAGCATGACAGGATTCACCCTGGTAGAGCTGCTGGTGGTGCTGGCGATCCTCGGTATGTTGGCGGCTCTGGTAGGACCGCAAGTGCTCAATCAGCTTGGCGGTGCCAAGTCTAAATCGGCGGCAATCCAAATTAATGATTTGGAGCAGGCTTTGGAGCTGTACAAGCTCGACGTCGGTAAGTTTCCGACGAGTGAGCAGGGGCTCAATGCGCTGGTGCGCCAACCCTCCGGTGCACGGGGCTGGAATGGCCCTTACCTTAAAAAGGGTGAGTTACCTGATGATCCGTGGGGTAATGCCTATGAATATCAGTATTCAGGCGGCAGCCTTAGCATCCTATCTTATGGTGCTGATGGCCGCGGCGGCGGCAGCGGTGAAGACGCCGATATTTCCGGGTAACCGGTCGATAGCGGTGCAGCGCACGAGCGGTTTTACGCTAATTGAGATCACGCTGGTGATGGTGATTGCCGGGCTGCTGTTTGCCATCGCGTTACCCAATATGGGGGCACTGTCTGATTCCCTCGCTTATCGCGGTGCTGTCAGAGAGGTCATCTCGGCGGCACAAAGTGCTCGCAGGCAGTCTGCTCGGACTGGGCAGCCCGTCGATCTTGTGATTTATCCCGAACGCAAGGTAATTGGTTTGGGGGGCGATCAATCGGGCATGGCGACGTTACCCGATGTGGTGTCGCTGACCGTCACGAGTGCGGCGGAGGTGAGCCCTGAGGCGGGCGCCGCTGCAATACGATTTTATCCCTTTGGAGGGTCCACCGGTGGTGATATTGAGATTGCCGGCCCTGGTGGTGCCGGGACCTTGGTGCAAGTGGGCTGGTTGATGGGTGACGTGACTCAAACGGTGCAGCGATGACACCTCTGACGTGTCGTGCTCGCACGCTGCCCCAAGCACTGCGGCAAAACGGTTTCTCCTTGATTGAAATGCTGGCGGCGCTGGTGATTTTGGGGCTGGCATTGGGAGTGCTTTATCAAGCCGCATCGGGCGCCACCCGCAATGCGCGCGTGTCCGCCGAATACGCTATTGCAACCACTTTGGCTGAGTCTCAGCTGGATGCGTTTCTGGTGACCCTGCCTGATGAGGCGGAGCGGACTCAGGGCCAGTTTGGCGTTTATCGTTGGGAGGGCTGGGTAGAGCTGATTCCAGAGCGTGAGGAATCCGGTATCGCTTGGATTCGTTTGAGGGTCAGTTGGCCTGGCGAAGGGCAACCCAGATCCGTCAGCTTGAGAACCGCCAGTAAATTGAGAAATGAGGCCTAAGATGCGTCGCGAGTCGGGGATGACATTAGTAGAAGTCATGGTTTCCGCTGTGGTGCTCTCGATGGTGATGTTGGCGCTGTCCGCGTCGTTGCGCACCTTTGCCACCACCTATACCGCGGTGGAGCAGTCTGCGAATCGGACAGCAAGACTGCGCGAGGTGACCTATTTTCTCCGGCACGTCTTGCGTGAGGCGTATTCGCCTCATCAAGGTGCTTTTGATGCCAGCGGCGGCCAGATCAGCTGGCTAGCGCCCATTGACCGCGTCGGTGCGGCGGGAGGGGTAACCTGGTTACGCCTGCGTCGCGATGGCGATGCCCTGATGCTCGATTTCGCGATTCCTGACTCAGAAGTGGCGGAAAAAGCCGACAGCGACCCAGAATGGGGAGCTATCATCCCGTCAGAGACATTACTGAACAACGTTCGTAGCTTTAAGGTAAGGAAACTGAAAGAACCGACTGCTGGGAGCAACTACGCTGACAGTGGAGATAGTAATGATAACCAGGCAGTGAGTGCCGATTTACCGCCCGGAGTCCAGTTAGAGTGGGAGATTGAGGGTATGGCGTGGCCGCCGCTGGTGGTGGCGTTCGATGGATACAGGGCCTCGACGTGACGCGGCCTCGCTGTCAGAAAGGTGCCGCGCTGGTGCTGGTCATGTGGCTAATAGCTGCTATGGCTATTACCGTCGGTGGCGCGCTGGCGCTGGCCCGCGACGAAGTGAATCTCGCTTCGGCTCGCCTGGGAGAGGCGCAAACTTTTGCGATCGGCAAGGGCATCGCTCGGTTAGCGGTGTTAGATCGTGCGCGCGCCAGGACGGCCGCTAATGATGACGGTGAGGTTGATGAAGCGGCGCTTACTCGCGTTTTTAAGGCGCAGTATGAACTCGATGGCTTTCGTATTACTGCA
>JABJAS010000219.1 GCA_018666055.1 Halieaceae bacterium
AAGGTTCTGATTTGAGCGAATGTGGTATGGAGGCCTATCCAGAGTTTGCTGGCAAACGATGACTACCCCGTCTTCTTATGACAGCTTGGGCTCTTCGGAGCCCTTTTTTTTGCCCCTTTATCGACCTTTTTAAACCCTCTTTTATTGCCTCTGTTGCCAGTTGCTCTGGGATTGAGCGTCTTATTCGGGTCCTTAGGCATTGCGAAAACTGCTAGGGGCTTCATAATATCCGCTCTCCTAACTGAGGCACCGCCATGAAATTAGTGACAGCTATTATCAAGCCATTCAAGATGGATGATGTGCGTGCCGCCTTAGCTGACATTGGTGTGCAGGGTGTGACGGTGACAGAGGTAAAGGGCTTCGGACGTCAGCGAGGGCATACCGAACTGTACCGAGGCGCCGAATATGTGGTCGATTTCTTGCCTAAGCTGAAGCTTGAAATTGCCTCGCCAGATGATCAAGTGGAAGCCATTGTAGAGGCCATTATTGCCTCTGCTAGCACTGGCAAAATTGGTGATGGCAAAATTTTTGTCGCGCCACTTGAGCAAGTGGTGCGAATTCGAACCGGTGAAACCGGCGTCGAGGCGATCTAACAGACTTGTTAGATGGGTTTCGCGCTTGCCAGCGCCTCAATGGCTTGAGGCAAATCCGCTAGATTAGTGACGACGGCATCCGCTATGTCACTGGTGCCACCATCAGGGCTGAACCAGACGGCCTTAGCCCCCGCTGCCACTGCGCCTGCCACATCATTGTCGTGGCAGTCTCCTACGTGGATGACTTCGTTGGCAGAGACGCCCGCTTGCTCGAAAACGCGGTGAAAGAGCAGGGTATCGGGTTTGCTAATCCCAAACTCCTCTGCCCGCCAGGCGTAGCTAAAGTAGCTGGCGATCGGGGTTTTACGGACGTCAGCATTGCCATTGGTCAGTGCGCCGAGCAGATAGTCTTGGCTTAGGGTGCTGAGCACTATGGCGGCGTCCTCGAATAGCGCCACTTTGTGCCGTTCGGCGTAAAAGGCCGCGAACGCCTCTGAAGCCGCTTCGGCAGCATCTGTTGTTGCTTGGCCACTGCGTAGGAGTAGTTGGTAGATAAAAACCTCGCGGAACTGGCTGATTTGGTGAGCGAGCGTGGGTTGTTCGGCTAGTATCTCGGCTCGCAAGGTGGCCGCTTGTTGGTCTGCTAGCTCACGAAGGGCCACATTGGGAAATCGCGTCGTCAGGTATTGCCACTGCGCTGCATCAGCCGCTACTAAAGCGGGTTTGACGTCCCACAGCGTGTCGTCAAGGTCGAAGGTGATGAGGCGGACGGGCGCGGTCATTTGTCAGACTGGGGGGAGGCGTTGGCCGCATGGGCGCGCCGCGATGAGCGTGTTATGACCATACGGGGAGCTGTCCGATTACCTCGGCGAGGTAATCAAGGAACAACGTTCCATCCTCTGCCTGATAACGTTGGGTATTGGTCGCGCCAACGGCAATGACGCCCACGACGCCTTGTTGCCGACGAATACAAGACATGGCAACTGATCCCTCGCAAGTCACCGACGGAAACAGCGCAGCCATTTCCTCGGGGCGCAGGACGCCCGAAACAGTATCCCCCCCCGCTAATAACTTTTGAGCAACCGATTGCCTTGGATCGTCCTGCTTGTCAGGGTCAAACCAGACGAGTGAGCCAAGCTCTGCAGCAAATGCATTGAGGACCTGCTGTTGCCAAATTGTCTCAACATCGGCTTTTGTCTCGGCCGACAGTAGGGCCAAAATAGTGTCGCGAGTTGCTTTCAGTAGCCGCTCATTGTCTTTCCCGATGTCCGACAGCTCGGCGAGTTTTTGCCGCGATGTGATAGAGCGCTCTCGTAAGACCGCTACCTGCCGCTCTACCAGCGATACCGCACCTTGGCCGCCGTGCGGCAGATTCAAAGCGGCCAATAAGGCAGGTCTCTCTTGCAAAAAGTCGGGGTGGGCTCTTAAAAAAGTTTCGACATCATCTGGATTCATTGTTTCAGCCATCACGTTTATCTCAGGTAGAACACTGTGGGATGCTGCATTGCAGTGTCGTTAGTTTCGCAGGGATATCGTGCCATTAAAGACCGTCGTTGCGGGACCCCCTAGCCAGACCCGCTCTTGAGCGCCTTGCCAAGACACGTTGAGTTTGCCACCCGGTAGGTGAACCGCTACGTCGGCGTCTAAAAGACCCAGTTGCACGCCATGGGCGACGGCGGCGCAGGCCCCCGACCCACACGCTTGTGTTTCACCCACACCCCGCTCAAATACGCGCAGCTGTATCTCTTCACGCGAGACGATCTGCATAAAGCCAACATTGGCCTTCTCAGGGAAGTCAGCGTGGCTCTCCAGCAGCGGTCCTAAGGTACTGACTGGCGCGCCGCGGCAGTCGTCGACCACTAATACAACATGCGGGTTGCCCATTGAGACGGCGCCGACAGACAACGGTTGTCCTTGAACCTCAATACTGTACTGCTGAGCAACGGCGGCGGCAGAGAAGGGGATCTCGGAGGGGAGAAAACGGGGAGGGGCGAGTCCGGCGGTGACGCGATTGTCTTCGCTGATGGACAGTAAGATCGATTCACCGTCAGTGAGCAGCCTGACCTCTCGTTTGCGCGTGAGGCGCTGTTCTCTCACGAAGCGGCCGACACAGCGAGCCCCGTTTCCACATTGCCCGGCGCGCGAGCCATCTGCATTGAAAATGGTATAACGAA
>JABJAS010000220.1 GCA_018666055.1 Halieaceae bacterium
AAAAGATTCACGATTTGCCGATCGACGAAAGAAAACGTATAGGTAGCCGTTAATAACGCCAGCGCCCACCACGCATGACGCGGTGACTGTTGTTCCATCGATGACGTCATAAAAAAATGCCCATATCTCTGATCAACTAATTGATCACCCTGACTATCTGAATCGTAAAATAAAAAGGGGGCTTGCGCCCCCTTTTAACAAATGACTGACTTAATTCGACTCATCAGTACTGATAAGCGACCCGCAAACCATAAGTTCGTGGCGCGCCGCCCCAGCGTGCTGAGTCGAGCGTACCCACATCGGCGGCATAATCAAAATACTCTTCATCAGTCAGATTTTTGCCATAAACCGAGACTCGGATCTTTTGGCTGGGCGACGTATAGGTCAGGCTCGCGTCGAGCAGTCCAAAAGATTCTTGCTGCAACCACGGCTTATTGTAGAGATCAGTCATATAGTCGTCCCGCCACGAGTAGGCCACTCGCGTCAGGAGCGCGCCACCTCCCGTCATGCCCATTTGATAAGAACCTGCGACGCTATAACTTAATTCTGCAACCTTTTGAAAATCCCAGGTGCTGGCGAGCGCGTTATCTTTTGAATCCACTGCGCCATCTGCATTCGCGTCAAAGTACTTGATATTGGTGAATTCAGGATCCACTGTTCCAACAGAAGCTTCAAGCCGCAAACCATCAACCGGCTGCAATTGCACTTCTGCCTCGAAGCCACTGATCTCAGCCTCTCCCGCATTGAAGTTAATCAAGCTGGCACCACAATCGTCGCAGGGGTTGTTAACGAACAGAATTAAGTCTTCGTAGTCAGCCTGAAAATACGCGATATTAAAGATACCGCGACCATCGAGAAAGCTGGTTTTAAATCCGACTTCCAGAGAGTCCACAGACTCAGGGTTAGTAGGCCCGACAGCGTCAAGTGTTGCCGCTCTGGCGTTGAATACCCCACTCGCAAACCCTCGAGTCCAACTAGCGTAAGCCATCATGTCGTCAGTAAACTGATACTGCGCCGATACTTTTGGCGAGAAGTTAGACCAATCTTTTTCGTTCGAGGCATTATTGGTACAGGAAGAAAAGTCCAGCTCACAGGACCCCAAGATACCAATATCGATACTCTTTTCTTCCTTGGTCCATCTGCCGCCCGCGGTCAGCGACAGGGCATCTGTGACGTTAAAATTGATCTCGCCGAAGACGCCAAAAGTATCGTGTTCGGTTTCCGAATAAGTCGCCGAGTTTAATGCGATGAAAAAGTTTCTTCGCTCACCGATGGAATACTCTTGCTGAAATTGGTTGACGCCGACGACAAAGTTGAAGCGATCAGAAAAAGTCGAAGAATATCTCACCTCAATGCTGGTCTGATCTTGCTCTTCCTTGTTGTCATTAAAGTGAAAAATAGTGAACGGTGTACCATCAAAGTCGGTGCTCGAGTTGTATTCGACATCGCGATAACCAGCAATGGTGGTCACGATACCGTGCCCAAGATCCCAAGTTGCGTCCAAGACGATCGAGCTTGTTTCTAGCTCGGTGTAGCCAATCAGATCATGATTGATTTCATATTTATCGCTGGGTGGCGCATAACCCCACCGGTTCTGCGCGAGAAACTGGCTACCTTCTCCACAAACGATATTACGATTATCGACGCCAGGGATAGGCACGCAATTGTGCGCAACATTTTGAGAATTAGCACTTCCTGCATCGTTTTTTAAGAATTCTGCAATCACAGTGGCTTCAAAGTTATCGGAGAATTCAAAGCGGACCATGGGCCGGACAATCGTCAGGTCCATCCCGACTTTATCGCCAGTATCAGTGTCTGGCATACCATCGGGATAAATGCTGAGGTCGATGCTACCGCCGTTGTTGTCGTCGAAATAGCCGTCGCGATCCATCTTAACAAAGGCGATCTTTCCGAAGATATTATCTCCAAGGGGTCCTTCGACACTGGCGTTAAATTCAGTCGCGCCGTAATTACCCACGGCCACCTCAGCATTGAAGCCAAACTCGTCACCGGGTCTCTTCGACTTCACCAGCACCGCGCCACCGGTCACGTTTCTGCCCAGTAGCGTCCCTTGCGGACCGCGTAACACCTCCACCGCCTCCAAATCAAAGGTACTTGCCAGCGCTCCGGGGTTGTAGCCCAAGTAAATTCCATCAACAAAAATACCCACCTTGGGGTCATTTGTTCGAGTGGAGCCGTTTACACCCATGCCACGAATAAAGAAATTGGGATAACTTGCGTAAGTACCCACATTATTCAGCTCGGCGTTGGCCACCATCTTACCAATGTCGACCAAATCGACGGTAAAAGACTGTTTCAACGCGTCTTCATTGAAAGTGACCACTGAACCCGCTAACTCTTGTGTCGAGATTCCCGCGGCCTGCTTACTGGAGATAACGATTACTTCCTCGATAGTTTGCGCCCAGGCGTTGCCGCCAGAAAAAGCAGCAAAAGCAACTAACGACAGCATTAGCGACGTTTCTCGCTTGAAATGAATTTTCATCATCTGACCCCTTTTTTATACGCTGCGTGAAGTGCAGCGTTCTTTGATGAGTATTTCCTTGTCGCCGTTAAGCTGATTACTCGCTCGGCGCACGCCTTTACCAACCTATCCGATCGGCCGAAAAAACAACAACGGTGTTTTTTTATGGTTATTAAAATCAGATAAGCTAATTGTGCAGCCTAATGTGCCTCGCAGTTAACCGCGCTCAGCGATGACCTCACGACAGGCATTTGGCCAAAGGTAGCCCGTTACAGACTTCCCTAGCAGAAAAGGCGTTATTCTCTTATCACCGCGCAGCCCTAACCGTCTCATCGCCAGATTTGTTGGCTCCAAGGGGACGCTGCTAGAAGGGGCGTTCGTTGATCGCTGTGTGCGAGAACGATAGCAACCCCTAGGGGATGTCTTAATCGACAGGTGGAAAAGATGTTGAGCAATGCGGCTGTCTGTCTCACATCAGTTTTATGCGGCGCAGCCTCAGCAATGGCCGACGCGCTGTCCGGCCTCAGTGATGCTGTTTCCAAGCGAGCAAACACAATTGATGAAGCGCAATCGTTGCCGCTGCTAGCGATGTGATATCCCCCACATCATAAGCTGGCGCGACCTCAACCACATCCATGCCCACTAGCTGAATACCTCTTAAATGCTGCAGGATTTGCATCGCCTGATGGGTTGAAAGTCCACCCACTACCGGCGTGCCAGTGCCCGGCGCGAAGCTGGGATCAAGGCAATCGATATCGAAAGTTAAGTAACAGGGGCGGTCCCCAACAATATCTTTGACCTGCGCCGCCAAATCAGCGGGTTGCAGATCATGCACCGCCGGCGCGTCAAAAATATGAAAACCATGGTCTTGGTCGTTATAAGTACGCAACCCAATCTGTGCTGAGTGCGCCGGTGACACCAGCCCCTGTTGAGCGGCATGGTAAAACATGGTGCCATGATCTATGCGCTCAGACTCCTCAGCCCAAGTGTCTGAATGCGCATCAAAATGAATGAGCGCTAACTCGCCATACTTTTCCGCATGGGCGCGCAACAATGGGTACGACACAAAGTGATCCCCACCCAACGATAACAGTGCCGTGTCAGTCGCGAGAATATCGCGCGCACATTCGTAGATCGCTTGAGGTGCATTAGCGGGATCACCCGAATCAAAAAAGCAGTCCCCGTAATCCACCACCGCCAAATCATCGAGTGGGTTAAAGCCCCATCCCATCACTCTCTCTTCCCATGCAAGGCACGCTGACGCCTCACGAACAGAGCGCGGCCCAAACCGGGTACCCGGTCGAGCGGTCGTCGCTAAATCGAATGGAATACCCATCACCGCCACATCAACGTTACTTAACTCTCGGGTATAACGGCGCCGCATGAAGCTCAACATGCCGCCATAGGTTGGCTCTGGAGTAATGCCGTACAGGCTATCCCGGGTTAGTGCATGATCTGTGGGTGACGTCATGTTATCTATCGATCTCTTTGAAGTTATGAAGCCAGATTGTGCTACGTCACCACTATTCGCACCAGTTTTATTCGACGGGGATTCAGCCCAAGCGACTCGGCTGACCAACAGTGTCGATGCCATCGACGGGGCACAAGCGATGCGGCACTGCACAGGGCGATGGGCTGCGTAATCACGCTATCGCGAGTGTCATTTGCTCGGCTGTCACTCATGGGCTAGTAGCAGCAGCAGGTGGCCGGTATGCTAGGTCATCACCGGTTAATTCCTCGGTGATCTGATGCATAACATTGAGCGGGATGGCACAGCAGTCGTCTATAAAAAAGCTCCCTAAGGTGCTACTTTGGCACCAACCTAACCCCTCCCTTTAAAAGCATGATGTGGCCAGCAACGTGATTCCCACCATCAACATCGCAGCGCTGTTCAATGCTGACAGCCCCCCGGGTCACGCGCTCGCCACGACCGATCGCGCTGTCTTTAAGGCGGCTACGACATTGGGCTTTATGGCGATCACCGGCTTACCTCATGAAGCCGATATTGACGCCTCGGCAAAGCAAACACTCACGACGCTATTCAACCTCACTGCCGAGGAGCAGCGCAGTCTCTGGAAACGCAACTTTGAGCCCAGTAACCCCAATCTATACCGCGGCTGGTTTCCATTACATTCAGGACCCACACTCAGTCGCGAAGGTTTTGAAATAGGGCCCGATGTGATCCGCTCTTTGCCCAATCCAACGGGAGATGTGCTCCTTGAGCCCACTCCGTTACCCAGCGATGCCGTTATACCTCAGTTTCGCACAGTGGCAGGTCGTTATTATGCTGCGATGGAGACGATCGGAGCAGCGCTATTGGCGTCACTGTCGAGGGGGCTGGGTATTGCACCGGTACTATTCAGGGACGCCTTTACCGAGGGTATTTCGACACTCAGGTTACTGCGCTACATCCCGCGACACGACTTGCCCATCAATGACGTTTTAAAAACCACACGTGGCGCACACGTAGACACAGGAATGCTCACACTGCTTGCCCCGGTGAACGGTGCATTAGGACTGGAGGTCGAAGTAAC
>JABJAS010000221.1 GCA_018666055.1 Halieaceae bacterium
CTCCTACGCAACCCTGCAATCGTGGGCATGCGGGGATCATCCCATCCCGTCACGACATTGGCATCGACCAACTGTTTCAACTGTCGCTTACTCGTTATCGTGTAACTCGTATTCAGTCGCGCAAACTCAATCTGCCGCGGAGTATGCGGCACCGGCAAGTGCTCGATAAACCACTCATATAACGGGCGATGGTCTTCGAATTCGAGGGTGCAGATCGAGTGGGTAACTCCCTCGATTGCATCCTCTTGTCCGTGAGCAAAATCGTAAGTCGGATAGATCGTCCAATCCGTGCCGGTTTGGTGATGTGCAACGTGACGAATCCGGTACAAAATAGGATCGCGAAGATTCATGTTGGGCGCGGCCATATCAATCTTTGCCCGCAAGACCTTTTCACCTTCAGCAAACACTCCCGCCCGCATCTGCTCAAACAGCACTCTGTTTTCTGCGGCTCCACGCTCACGAAAGGGGCTGTTCTGACCCGCCTCAACCAGAGAGCCGCGATAGCGTCTCGCTTCCTCCGCAGACAGGTCGCAAACATAGGCAACCCCACTATCAATTAAATGCAGCGCCCATTGATAAAATTGCTCAAAATAGGACTAGGCGAACCGCACCTCCCCACTCCACTGGTATCCCAACCAACGGACATCCTCTTCAATAGAGTCAATAAACTCTTGGCTCTCTTTCTCGGGATTGGTGTCGTCAAAACGAAGATGACAGCGCCCACCAAACTGCTCAGCAAGGCCAAAGTTGACGGTGATCGACTTCGCATGACCAATATGCAGGAAGCCATTGGGCTCGGGAGGGAACCGTGTCACCACCTCGCGAGTCCGACCCGCCTCAAGATCAGACTGAATTTGTGTACGCAAAAAATTACTGCGCAATTCCGCTGACATACCGACTCCCCCAATTTGAGGCCGCTACTATACCAATCCGTTGCTGACCATGGCAGAGCATCCCAGTGTGTTTAATACAAATTTGGGATCGCAACCCCACAACAACTCAGGTAGGATTCGCGCTTTCCTAACGACCCATTGAGGACGACATGCCAACAGCGCACGTAACCATCGCCACGACCGTCGGTCAGATGACACTGGAACTAGACGCCGACAATGCGCCTAAAACAGTTGAGAACTTTCTTGCTTACGCAACCAGCGGCTTTTATGACGGCACGATTTTCCATCGCGTTATTAATAATTTTATGATTCAAGGCGGCGGATTTACCACTGACATGGAGCAAAAGCCCACTCAGGCTCCCGTCGATAATGAAGCGAATAACGGTCTGAAAAATGAGCGTGGCACCATTGCAATGGCGCGGACTCAAGACCCCCACTCCGCAACGGCACAGTTTTTTATCAATGTGCAAGATAACGACTTCCTGAACCACACCGGCGAGAACATGCAGGGCTGGGGCTACACCGTCTTCGGTAAAGTCACGCAAGGCGAGGAAGTGCTCGATAAAATTCGCTCCGTGCAAACTGGTAGCCAGGGCGGCCATCAAGACGTCCCGACTGACCCCATTATCATCGAGAGCATCTCAGTCACAGAGTGAGGCGGATCAACGGTGCACCGACTATTCATTAGCGATTTGCATCTCAGTGAACAAACCCCGTCCATCGAGACGGGACTCAATGATCTGATAACTCGAGAGCGTGGAGTCGAGTCATTGGTGATTTTGGGTGATTTTTTCGAAGCATGGGTTGGGGATGACGACGACGCCCCCCTTGCCTTGAGAGCCAAAGAACTATTGCGACGAGTCAGCGTCGCAGGCTGCGAAATTCTCGTCTGCAGGGGAAACCGAGATTTCATGCTCGGTGAGCAATTTGCCGCCGATATCGGCGGCACCTTACTGGCTGACGTGACGGCCATGGAGATCGCCGGGGCACCCGCCCTAGTGCTGCATGGGGACACACTGTGCACGGACGATGCCGACTACCAACAATTTCGCACCCTTGTGCATTCTCCGGACTGGCAGGCCGAGATGATGGAGAAGTCGATCGGAGAGCGCAGAGAGCTCGCACTGCAACTCAGGGCGCTGAGCATCGATGCAGCGAGCAACAAAGCCGAAGACATTATGGACGTCAACACGGCAGCCGTTGCCAAACTGATGAGCGAGCATAACGTTGCCACGATCATACACGGACATACCCACCGACCTGCTCGGCATACTCTGGCGGCGGGTGAGCGTATTGTGCTGGGTGATTGGACTGATCAACGGGGGTGGCTGCTGAGAGAAAACGGCGGCGATCTCAGCTTAGAGCACTTTAGCCTTAGCCACTGACGCCGCTTGGCGGCCCGCTATGAAAGCGAAACTCAGCGTCAGGGGACTGTATCAAGTCAGCTTCTAAGTCCCGAAAATAAGCCAAGCGCTTCTCGAACAGCGATGCGTCACATAGAGGCTTGGCGAGGGTCAGATAATCGTTGAAATGACGGGCTTCGCTTTTCAGTAACGACTCGTAAAACGCTTTCAGCTCTGGGCTTAGGGACGGCGCCAATCGCGCAAACCGCTCACAAGAGCGCGCTTCGATGAGCGCGCCCACAATCAACGTATCGACCAAACGCCCCGGCTCCTGCTTCCTCACTCCCTTGTGCAGCCCCTGTGCATACCTCGACGCACTGAGAGGGGCATAGGCGATGTCGAGAGATCGCATCAACTTCAACACCTGCTCAAAATGCCGAAGCTCTTCCCGCGCTAATCGCGACATTTTATCGAGCAATCCCGCCTGTTCTACATACCGATGCATCAGACTCAATGCGGTTGCAGCGGCTTTTTTTTCACAGTTGGCGTGATCAATCAGTAATGTGGCTTGGTGATGTGGCTGAAGCGCCTCACGAACCCAGCTTTCTGGCGTCTCGCAGGATAAAAACGCCTTAACGGGGGCTAGCAAACTCGCATCAATGCTCATGGTGCCACCTGCACAATGCCAGTGTCGCCGAACATATCGGCGGTCGCGATATAACGGTCGTAGTGCGCTGATGACAGCACCCAGAATTCCTCATCTATCTCATCTCGCAGCTTGACCAACGACTCGTGCCGAAATGGGGGAAGCACCTCAAAACCAAATTGCTCAGGCTCTGTAATCTGTGCCGCACCGGCCTTGAGCAAAACAAACACATGACAAAAGGGATCATGGTCGGCTTGAAAGCGGATTTTCTGCACTTCTAACTGCCAGGTCAGCAACTTAAGGTCGATGATGCGAAATTTATTGGCGACACAGAGGGCTAAAAATTGCGCCAAACGCTGATCAATCGCGCGTTTTTGTTCCTGAGAGTAACCATTCCAGTTAATCACCTCGTGCGCGAAGCGTTTACACCCGCGGCAGACAACATCCCCGATACCCGTCGAGCAGACACCAATACAAGGGGTTTTAATCGAGATTAAGCTAGACACTGGAACTCCTCTCTACACCGAAAGTTTAGCAGTTTCTCGCTACCACTTGAGCGCTGATGGCTTATGGATCGAGTGAATGCCTATTATATGAAGAATCCTCCTTACTGATTGCATACCAGCCAAGCTATACTCCGCGCGCTGAATCACTGCCGTAGCGAGGAACCCCATGCTGGACGCCTATAGAGAACACGTTGCCGAGCGAGCCGCTCAGAACATCCCACCCACCCCACTGTCGCCAGAGCAGGTCGCGGAATTAGTCGAGCTTATTCAAGCGCCACCGGCGGGAGACGAAGACTTTCTCATAGAACTCCTGACGGACCGCGTCCCACCGGGCGTCGACGAAGCCGCCTACGTCAAGGCGGGCTTCCTGTCATCAATCGCGAAAGCAGAAACAGCGTGTGCCCTCATTAATCGAGAGCAGGCAGTGACGTTACTCGGCAACATGCTGGGCGGCTATAACATCGGGACACTGATTGCATTGCTGGACGATGCCGAGGTCGGCGCCAGCGCTGCGAGAGAATTGAAGCGCACAATTTTGGTCTTTGACGCGTTTCATGACGTGCAGCAACTCGCAGAGAGCGGATCAAAAAATGCCCAATCGGTACTGGAGAGCTGGGCAGCAGGCGAATGGTTCACCGATCGGCCAGAGGTGGCTGACTCTCTCAAAATGGTGGTTTTCAAAGTCACGGGAGAGACCAATACAGATGATCTCTCACCCGCGCCTGACGCCTGGTCACGGCCCGACATTCCGCTCCACGCGTTGGCGATGTTTAAAATGGCCAGAGACGGCATCGAACCTGACGAACCCGGCGCGACAGGACCACTCCAACTGATCGAAGAGATTCAATCGAGTGGGCTGCCCGTTGCCTTTGTCGGCGATGTCGTCGGCACCGGCTCGTCAAGAAAGTCTGCCACGAACTCCGTGCTTTGGTATTTTGGCGATGACACACCAGGCATCCCCAACAAGCGTGCCGGCGGTGTTTGTATCGGCGGAAAAGTTGCGCCGATTTTCTACAACACAATGGAAGACGCTGGCGCACTGGTATTTGAAGCCCCAGTTGATGATCTCCTCATGGGTGACGTCATCGAAATACGGCCCTATGAGGGCGTCATACTGTCCGAGTCGGGCGACATCGTGTCAGAGTTCGCACTTCGGTCTGATGTGCTACTCGACGAAGTGCGTGCCGGCGGACGCATCAATCTGATTATTGGCCGAGGCCTCACCACCAAAGCAAGGCAAGCACTCGGGCTCGAAGAAAACGCGCTTTTCCGAAAGCCAACATCGCCTGAGGCATCCGATAAAGGCTACACGCTGGCTCAAAAAATGGTGGGGCGAGCCTGTGGCGTCGACGGGATTCGCCCGGGCACTTATTGCGAGCCACAAATGACAACGGTTGGCTCCCAAGATACGACAGGGCCAATGACCCGTGATGAGCTTCAAGATCTAGCCTGCCTCGGCTTTTCAGCTGACCTCACAATGCAGTCTTTTTGCCACACCGCGGCTTATCCCAAACCCGTTGACATCAATACGCAGCACACGTTACCAGACTTCATCACCACTCGCGGCGGTGTCTCGCTGCGTCCCGGCGATGGCATTATTCATAGCTGGCTCAACCGAATGCTGCTACCCGATACCGTTGGCACCGGTGGTGACTCACATACCCGGTTCCCAATGGGGATTTCGTTTCCGGCTGGCTCCGGATTGGTGGCCTTTGCGGCCGCAACCGGCGTGATGCCGTTAGACATGCCGGAATCGGTGTTGGTGCGCTTTAGCGGCGAGATGAAGCCCGGCGTAACACTGCGCGACTTGGTTCATGCCATCCCTTACTACGCCATACAGCAAGACCTGCTAACCGTAGAAAAAAAGGGCAAGAAGAATATCTTCTCTGGCCGCATTTTAGAAATTGAAGGATTGGATTCACTGACCGTCGAGCAAGCTTTCGAACTGTCCGACGCATCAGCAGAACGCTCCGCCGCGGGCTGCACGATCAAGCTGGGCGAGGACACCATTGCGGAATACTTGCGCTCTAATATCGTCTTGCTGAGATCAATGATCGCAGAAGGCTACGGTGACGCCCGAACGCTTGAGCGCCGTGCACGCAATATGGAAGCGTGGCTAGACAATCCGGACCTGCTCATGGCGGACAACGATGCCGAATACGCCGCGGTAATCGAGATAGATCTTGCGGAGATCGATCAACCCATCGTGTGCGCTCCCAACGATCCCGACGATGCACGACTGTTGTCAGAGGTCCAGGGCGATAAGGTAGACGAGGTCTTTATTGGTAGCTGCATGACCAATATCGGGCACTTTAGAGCGGCCGGAGCACTCTTGGAAGCCCATGGGGCGCCGGTATCTACACGAATGTGGATTTGCCCGCCCACGCGCATGGATGAGAACCAACTCATGGAGGAAGGCTACTACGCCATCTTTGGACGGGCAGGAGCGCGCACCGAAATGCCAGGATGCTCATTGTGCATGGGTAACCAAGCCCGCGTTGCGCCCCACTCGACGGTGCTGTCGACCTCTACGCGCAACTTCCCAAATCGACTGGGTGAAGGTGCCAATGTCTATTTAACCTCGGCCGAGCTGGCCGCGGTGGGTGCGCTACTTGGCAAGCTACCGTCACCTGCGGAATATCTCGAATACGCGGTCAAAATCGATTCTATGGCCGATGAGATTTATCGCTATATGAACTTTGACCGAGTGCTGGCATTTCAGAAGCTGGCTGAGGATGGCCAGCGAATTGCCGCAACCATTATTGACGAGGTCGCGTAACGAGATCGTTCAGCGGCGGTCCTGCACCGATGAGAAGCCTGTAAGGCAGTCGGCTTGCAGGTCGGCGAGGTCCTCGAGTCCAACTGCAATGCGCACGAGACCCTCGGTGATGCCAGCCGCCGCCCTTTGGCCCTCAGTGAGCCGTCCATGGGTGGTCGATGCGGGGTGGATGATGGTCGTTTTCGCGTCGCCCAGGTTCGCCGTCAAAGACATCAGCTGAGTCTGGTTAATAAAGCGCCAAGCCGCCTCACGTCCACCGGCAATCTCGAACGCAATCACCCCCCCAAACCCTCGCTGCTGCGAGGTCGCTAGGGCATGTCCAGGGTGGTTCGATAGCCCGCAATAGTGCACCTGCTCAACGGCTGACTGCTCCATCAACCACTCTGCCAAGCCTTGCGCATTCTGGCAGTGAGCGCGCATGCGAAGATCCAGTGTTTCTAGACCCTTCAACATGATCCAGGCATTGAATGCACTCATCGTCGGTCCACAGGAGCGGTTAAACGCCACCACTGGCGCAATCAACGCCTCACTGCCCACCACAGCCCCACCGAGCACCCTGCCCTGTCCGTCTAAGTACTTGGTCGCGGAATGAGTGACGATATCCGCCCCCAACGCCAGTGGATTTTGTAACGCTGGGGTACAAAAACAATTATCGACCGCAAGCATCGCACCAAGATCGCGGCTTAACTGCGCAAAGGCGGGCAGGTCAGCGATCGCGTTCAGCGGATTAGACGGCGTCTCCAAAAATAAGAGGCGCGTGCGCGGCGTTGCCGCATCGCGCCAAGCATCAACCTTAGTTAAGGGAACAAAACTGACCTCAACGCCAAATTTTTTCAGAACGTTATCGAACAAACCCACCGTTGCCCCAAACACATCCTGGGAACACAGGACATGATCGCCCGAACGCAAATGCGTCATACATAACGCCAAAATAGCTGACATACCTGACGCCGTCGCAGCCGCCACCTCGCCTTGCTCCAAGGCGCACAATCGCTCCTCAAAGCTTCTGACGGTGGGATTGGTATACCGCGAGTAGACATTGCCTGCGATCTCGCCGGAAAACTTGGCCTCTGCGTCTTCAGCTGACTCGAACAGAAAACTCGACGACGTAAAAATCGGCTCTCCGTGCTCCGCTTCGTGTGTGCGCCGAATGCCCGCGCGCACCGCCTGAGTGCGCGCGCCCGATGCGCTCAGCCAGTCACCCGCGTCGTCTGTCATTGCTCAACTGTCATTATGCAGACCCACCACTGCGCCATCACTCACGCCCAGTGCGCCGCCATGGCGTTTCGCACTGTCGGCGCGCGCAGCCTGTATCGACTGCAAGTAGTGCTCATCGATGTTGCCGGTCAAGTACTCGCCATCAAACACCGAGGACTCAAACCCATCAACGGCCGGGTTACCTTCACGTGAACAGGCTAATAAATCCTCAAGATCCTGATAAACCAACCAGTCCGCGCCAATTTCTACCCGGACTTCTTCAACCGTCCGCCCGTGAGCGATCAGCTCATCGGCGGCCGGCATATCGATGCCATAAACATTGGGAAAGCGGACAGGGGGTGCCGCCGAGGCAAAATACACCTGCTTGGCCCCCGCTTCTCTTGCCATCTGAATAATCTGCCCACAGGTCGTACCCCGGACAATGGAATCATCTACCAATAGCACGGTCTTATCCTGAAACTCTAGCGGCACCGGATTGAGCTTTTGCCTCACCGACTTCTTCCGCTCGCTCTGACCCGGCATAATAAAGGTACGGCCAATGTAGCGATTTTTCATGAACCCTTCACGGAACTTGACGCCCAGCTCATAGGCCAGTGACTGTCCCGCCACCCGGCTGGTATCAGGAATGGGAATTACCACGTCAATGCCATGTTGCGGACGCTCCCGCAGCACCTTTTTAGCCAATGCCGCGCCTTGCCGCATTCGCGTTTTATAGACCGAGATACTATCCATCAGCGAATCTGGACGCGCAAAATACACGTGCTCAAAAATACAAGGCGTTAGCTTTGGGTTCTCGGCACATTGTTGACGATACAGGGTGCCCGCTTCGGAAACACAAATAGCCTCGCCGGGGAGTACGTCACCAATCAGCTCATAACCGGAGACGTCTAACGCCACACTCTCAGACGCGACCATGTATTCAACAACACCCGAGGGGGCTACCCGCTGCCCCACTACCAGCGGCCGAATGCCATGTGGGTCTCGAAAAGCCACTAATCCGAACCCAGCGATCAACGCGACGGCAGCATAGCCACCTTCGCATCGTTTATGTACCGTACTGATCGCCGTAAAAATATCTTCTGGCAAGGGCATCAGCTTTCCCAGCCGGTGCAACTCGTGAGCAAACACGTTGAGTAACACCTCTGAATCGGAGTCAGTATTGAGGTGGCGTAAATCAGACTGAAACAGCTCATCACTCAGGAATGCGGAGTTGGTCAGATTGCCGTTGTGAGCGAGTGCAATGCCATAAGGGGAGTTCACATAGAAGGGCTGAGCGAGTGCGGCACCAGAACTCCCTTGAGTGGGATACCGTGCATGCCCTATCCCAAATCGGCCCAGTAACTGCGCCATATGATTGGACCTAAAGACGTCGCGTACTAGCCCCTCACCTTTGCGTTGCATCAGCTTGCCATCAGAGCAGGTCATGATGCCCGCAGCATCTTGCCCCCGGTGCTGTAACATGGTCAGCGCATCGTAGATATCCGCTGCGACATCACGCTCTCCCACCATGCCAACCAATCCACACATATTACGATCCCAGCCCTAAAGCATTTCGGTTGATTCAATTGTCTCTTTTACTGCCTCAGCAGGTTGCGCCTGAATCACTTGATCGAAGTTCGCACCAACCCATTCGGCCACCCAGTCGACCGGCGGCATCAGCACCGCCGAATCGAGCAGATCCTCATCCGCATCTGGCAGCGCGCCGCGGAGTAAGACGCTGATGGCCGCGACAATGATCACACCGCGCAGCCAGCCAAACAGTCCGCCGAGTAATCGGTTACCAAGGTGAAACCCCGGCTGTCTCATCTGCCTCGACAAAAAGGCCGCGATGACACCAAACATTAATAAGACGGCGATAAATATCAGGATCCAACCCAATAAAAAGCGCGTCGTAGGGTCATCGATAAGCCCCCTCATCAGATTAGCGACTGCTTCAACCAGACCATTCGCGGCCAAGAAAGCACTGATCCAGCCGAGAATCGATAGTGCTTCTCGCGCAAATCCGCGGACCAAACCATATCCGAGAGAAATCACCCAAACGAAGACGATAAACCAATCATACAAATTGAAATCGCCCATCGCCGTCACTACGCTCTCAATCTCATCAAGCATGTTACTGGGTATACCTTAAGATCTCCGACTCAACGCCAAGCGCTTTGTCGATTTGCGGCCTAAAGCGCTGCAATCGCTCCCGCTCCGCATTAGGGCCTATCTGCACTCGAAATAACGTCTCGTCGCCTCGCATAAAGCGCCGATAGAACGCCTTGTAACCTTGGCTTTTTAAAATCGACACCACCTCGGTAGCACGCGCTTCGCTCGCCAGCGTTGCCACTTGCAAGACCCAAAATTGCGCCAGACCCTCGTCATCAATCAAAATGCCATCGTCTGGCTTAGCCAGACTCGATGCGGCCATGACCGCCTCATCAGCCGGTGGCACGTCAAATCGAATGGTCGCGTTCTCGTCGATAAAAGTACCGTCATCAGCAGCGCTTTGCTCTGCCACGGGCACGGTCGGCGCATTCGGCAACAGCACTTCTACCTCATCCTGATAACTCTCTGGAGCGTTGATAGGCGTCCGGTCGATGAGCGGCGCCTGGGGCATCGGTGCCAACACAATGGGATCGCGCACATCGGGCGCGGTGACAATCAACGGCCAAAATACAATGCCCAGCGCAATGAGTACGAGTGTTCCCACGAGGCGCTGTCTCAATACCGAATCCAACTAAGCTCGCTCCCCCGCCTCGGCTGCACTATTGATGATCGAAAAAGCGTCGCCCACCAGCAAAAAAGACCCAAAGATCACCACACGATCCCCGACTGAGCAACGTCCTTTCAATGCATCCCAAACGCGCTCAAATGCACCTGTATCGCCTATTCGATCTTCGCCGATAACGGCAACCAACTCCGCCGCAGACTGAGCCCGCGGGACTTGCGGCAGCTCGACGACGTTCCACTCATCGAACACCCCATCACAAGCGGAAATCATATCATGAATAGGC
>JABJAS010000222.1 GCA_018666055.1 Halieaceae bacterium
ACATCAGCGGCTGTCGCCTACTTTTGGCTGCGACTTGCTCACTTTATTACCTACACTGCCAACGTCCCATTCGGCCGCACAGTGACTTTTGCGGGCGCCTGGGGCGCGCAACTTTGCATCCTGTTTCAAATACTGACGCTTGGTGTGGGGAGCTAGTCACCGAAAAAAGATATCGGAATTCTGCTAGGCAAGCCCAGTCCTCACACGGACTGATCTAAATGCAGCCCGGCACTACCCCATTGATGCTTCTCTATTGAAGTCAGGTGCCTAGATCTCCTGGTGAAGACCCTCCTGCCACTGCTGGCGCAGCTCGAACTTCTGGATCTTGCCTGAGCCCGTCAGCGGATACTCCGCCACCTCGAACCAATAACGCGGTGTCTTCTGCGGTGACAGATGCCCTCTCAGGTAAGTGAACAAGGCATCCTTGTCTATCGCTTCACCGGGGGCCGCACGCAAAAATGCCGCGACCTCCTCCCCCAGCCGTTCACTCGGCAGTCCAACTACGGCCACCTCGCCCACGGCCGGGTGCTTGAACAATAGTTCCTCGATTTCTCTAGGGTAAATATTCTCGCCGCCTCGAATGATCATATCCTTCAGGCGCCCTTCAACGGTGCAGTAACCACGTTCGTCCATGGAGCAGAGATCTCCGGTATGCAGCCAGCCCTCCTCATCGATGGTTTTTGCCGTCGCCTCGGGCATTTCGAAGTATTCGTGCATCACGTGGTAACCCCGGGTGCAGTACTCACCGAGCGTATGGATCGGCACAATGTCCCCAGTCTCCGGATCGATGATCTTAACCTCTACGCCCGGCATCGGGCCGCCCAGGGTGTGCGCCTTATCCTCAAGGGTATCGTCGGCTCTGGTCATCGATGCCACCGGTGAGCACTCTGTCTGACCGAACACAATGGTGAACGTTGCCTGCAGAGTCTGCTCCAAACGTTTCACCAGTGCCTGCGGTACCGTTGAGCCACCGGAACACATCGCCTTCACCGAAGATAGATCTCGGCTGGCAAAGTCGGGGTGCTCGATCAAGGCCACGTGCATGGTGGGCACGCCGAGCATGACATTGGCGCCATAGACTTCCATCAACTCCAGTGCCAGCCCCGGCTCGAACATCTCCATCAGCAACATGGTGCCCCGTTTTGCCACGCAGCCCAGGACCCCACAGACGCAGCCGCCAGTGTGAAACAGCGGCATAAAGGCCAGATAAACGCCGCCAGCGGGAAACCCCATGCGATCGACAGTATGTGCTCCGTTGTTGACGAGTCCGCGATGATGCAGCAGTGCCCCTTTGGGAAAGCCGGTGGTGCCCGATGTGTATTGGATCATGCAGGCATCGGCGGGCGCCACCTCGGGCAGGGCCATCGATTCGTCCATCCCCGAACTCATGAATGCATCCCACTGGTCGAAGCGAACCACTTCTCGCAACTCTGGGCAGTCTGCCTGAATCGACTTCAGGTGATCCAGCATACGGTTGCCGCGGAACTCCGGTAACACGAAGATGCCTGCGCTGCGCGACTGGTTCAGCACGTACTTGATCTCGTCGGCCTGGTACGAGGGATTGACGGTGACTAGGATGACTCCGGCTAGGGCACAGCCATACTCCATCATCACCCATTCAGGAATATTCGGCGCCCAAACTGCCACACGTTCCCCGGGTTTGAAGCGTGTCGTGAGCGCCCTAGCAACCGTCTGAGCCTGCTGATACAGCTCGGCATAAGTCCATTGGCGGCGCTCAGCAGGATCAGGCTTACCGACGATCAACGCTACCCTATCCGGATGCTCAGCAGCAGCCTCGGCCAGGGCGCCGCCAATGGTGATATCGCGAACGGGAGGCTCAACTGGACCCCTTGCATAGGATTCTGTCGGGGACATGGTAGAACGCTCCTCTCGGTGCTGACGGCTAAAGGTGGCCCCATGTTGACCGATATAGCCTCAAAGGTCTTCTGCTTGATTCATTTTTTGGCTGGCTCGCAGCGAGCGATCGTGCCTAATCAATACCCGCATTGAAGGTCGGCGGCAGCACAAGCAACATCACTCATTCAATATCAACAGTGTGGCGAGCGTCACTGATCGTCGGCACCAGCACGGCAGTACTTTTCGCTTTGCGCCTCGATCAGGCGTTATCGCCCTAAAGGGAAGAGATGCTGTTTCTACTGTGACGCCTCTATACTGAAACCATCCGGGAGCCAGCTCTCCCACTCAGCATTATTGGCGGACAGATCATGATAACGGCAAACAGGATTTTTTTATTCTTATCGCTCAACGCTGCAGCGCTCTGTGTCAGCGCAACCAACTTCACGGTGGGAGAGATCACTGTGTCTCGGGGTGAACAGATCTCAGGGTTCATCATGGTTCCAAAGGGCATAGACAAAGGCAGCACGATCCCTGTCACTGTTGCCCATGGGGTCAACGATGGACCGGTTTTGGCTTTGATTGCTGGCATCCATGGCTATGAATACCCCCCTATCACCGCGCTACAGGCAGTGAGAGCGCAAATAGATCCTGCGGCCCTGAGCGGCACGATCATCATGGTGCACATTGCCAACATGCCCTCGTTTTTAGGTCGCACCATCTACTACAGCCCGGTAGACGGTAAAAATCTTAATCGCATGTACCCGGGCGATCCCAAGGGCAGTATCAGCCAGCGCATCGCTCACCTGCTCACCACCGAGGTGATCGATCAGGCGGACTACCTGATTGATCTGCACGGAGGGGACGGTAATGAGGCCCTTCGACCTTATGTGTATATGCCCGTGACTGGAAACGCTGCCTTTGACGCCAAAATAGAGGGGCTGGCGGTCGCCTTTGGCCTGGACCATATCGTCATGGATACGGCGCCCCAGCATGCCAGCGGCCCCTCACTGTTTACAGACCAAACCGCATTGGAGCGAGGCATCCCCGCCATCACTACTGAGACCGGACAAACCGGGTCCAACGATCCTCACTGGGTAGGACTGGCGGAGCAAGGAGTCTGGAACGTACTGCGGCACCTAGACATGATCACCGAGGATGAGGTGGTCAACACAGGGATCACCTGGTTAAGCGACTACCAAGTGATCAAGAGTCCGCAATCGGGCATTTTTCGCGCAGTAACCAAAGACGGTTATGTCGTAACCGAGGGCGCGGTACTGGGTGTCCTCGTGGACTTTTTCGGCAACGAGCTCACAACGATAAGAGCACCGTTTTCCGGGGTAGTGAACTACGTGATCAGCACACCCCCGGTGAATGAAGGCGAGCCCGTTGCAATGATCAGCAAGATTGCACATCGCTAGCATCGCCTTTGCGCCTTGCCCTCTCACACAGCGCAAAAGCTCGGGCGTTTGTCCTGACTCTGAGGCGGGCAAATGCTGTAAGAAGCCGAGATATTTTTTAAGCACATTTGGTGAGCAAGGTTGATCCAATAAGCGGATTAGGAAGCGTCTTTTAAAGATTGCCCAAGAGCTGATCTTCTGCCAGACGGTAACCGTACTCGACCATCTCTGCAGAGCGATCAAACTCCAAGG
>JABJAS010000223.1 GCA_018666055.1 Halieaceae bacterium
AAGACCAATAGGAGAAGAGAAATGGCGCTGATCAGCTTAAGGCAATTACTGGACCATGCCGCAGAGTGTGGCTATGGCGTACCGGCTTTTAATGTGAACAACCTCGAGCAAACGCGTGCGATTATGGAGGCGGCCGATGAAACCGACTCGCCCGTCATCATGCAGGCGAGTGCCGGTGCTCGCAACTATGCGGGCGCGCCATTTTTGCGCGCACTCATGGAGGCGGCCATGACAGAGTTTCCGCATATTCCCGTCGTGGTGCATCAGGACCATGGCACCTCAGCGGGTGTCTGCCAGCGATCGATCCAGTTGGGCTTCAGTTCGGTGATGATGGACGGGTCTCTGGGGGAAGATGGCAAAACGCCGATGGATTACGATTACAACGCCAACATCACGCGGCAGGTCGTTGCAATGGCGCACGCGTGTGGTGTGTCAGTGGAGGGCGAAATTGGATGTCTTGGGTCCTTAGAAACGGGAGAAGCGGGCGAAGAAGACGGCATTGGTGCGGTGGGGATCTTAAGTCATGACCAACTACTGACAGATCCTGAAGAGGCTGCTCAGTTTGTGACGGATACCGGTGTGGATGCATTGGCAATTGCCTGTGGCACCAGTCACGGGGCTTATAAATTTACACGCCCACCGACTGGCGACATCCTTGCGATGGATCGCATTAAAGCGATTCATGCACGTATTCCTAATACCCACCTAGTCATGCATGGCTCGTCTGCTGTGCCGCAAGATTGGCTGGCCATCATCAATGACAATGGCGGTGAGATTCCAGAGACGTATGGTGTGCCGGTTGAGCAGGTAGTAGAAGGCATCAAGCACGGGGTCCGTAAAGTCAATATTGATACCGATCTGAGGCTGGCTTCAACGGGCGCCATTCGACGATTTTTAACGACACACCCAGCCGAGTTTGATCCCCGAAAATACCTGGCGGCCAGTCAGGAAGCGATGAAAGCGATTTGTGTTGACCGTTACGAGTCATTTGGTGCGGCGGGTAACGCGTCAAAAATACGGCCAATGACTCTCGATGCCATGCAAGTGCGCTACGCACACTGAGATCGTGTTATCCACAATGGCAGCGGCCATTTTGCCAAGAACGGTCCGTGCCATGCTGGCGGTAAACCCCTATAGTCTTTAGCTTTTCTGCGAAGCAGTTGGGTTATGCCACACTCTTACATCAAGAAAATATTAAACGCTCGGGTTTACGACGTGGCGCGAGAGACGCCGTTAGAGGTAGCGCCGCTCTTATCGTCGCGATTGAACAACCAGATATGGCTGAAAAGGGAAGACCTGCAACCCGTCTTTTCTTTTAAATGTCGGGGCGCCTACAACAAAATGAGTCGGCTCGATGAGTCGGCGCGTCAAGCGGGTGTGGTAGCAGCGTCGGCGGGTAATCACGCTCAAGGCGTCGCACTGGCAGCCCAAAGGCTCAGCATTAAAGCGACCATTGTCATGCCAGTGACCACTCCTGCTATTAAGGTTGATGCGGTGCGTGCTCGCGGTGCAAGAGTCGTACTCTGCGGTGACACCTTTGATGAGGCGGCGGTTCGTGCAGCTGAGCTGGTAGCCACACAGGGCCTTACTTTTATTCATCCTTTCGATGACCCCGATGTGATAGCGGGTCAGGGCACGGTGGCGATGGAACTGGTGAGGCAGGCACCCGGCCCGCTTGATTATGTTTTCATTTGTTGCGGCGGCGGCGGTTTGTTAGCGGGCATGGCCGCTTATCTTCGATATACATGGCCCAATACGCGGATCATTGGTGTCGAGCCTGAAGATGCTGCCTGTACTCAAGCAGCACTCAACAAAGGACGTCGGGTCACGTTACGGCAAGTGGGCTTATTTGCAGATGGTTGTGCGGTGGCTCAGGTGGGCAAAGAAACTTTTCGAGTGATCCGTGAGTGCGTCGACGAGGTGATGACGGTTTCTACAGACGAAATCTGTGCCGCAGTGAAAGACATCTTTGAAGATACACGGGCCATTGCGGAGCCGGCAGGCGCATTGGCGGTAGCAGGCATGAAAAAGTTTGCTGAAGCCCACGCCATTACCGGGAAAACCATGGCAGCAACCGTCAGCGGGGCTAATACTAATTTTGACCGGCTGCGCTACATTTCTGAGCGCACTGAAATTGGTGAGCGTCGCGAGGCAATATTGAGCGTCACCATTCCTGAGCGTGCGGGTGCCTTCCGCACTTTTTGCAGCGCGATTGGCAAGCGTAATATCACGGAATTTAACTATCGGTACGAAACGTCTGGAGAAGCGCGCGTCTTTGTAGGGCTGACTGTCACTCCGGATGACGAGGGGGTATCCGCACTGCAGTCAGTGCTGGAGCGCAAGGGTTATCGGGTACTGGATATGACGGATAACGAGACCGCTAAGCTGCACCTGCGTCATATGATCGGAGGGAGAGTTTCTCGAGACATTGCCGACGAAATGGTGTTTCGAGTGGAATTTCCGGAGCGTCCTGGGAGCTTGCTGCAGTTCCTCAATGCGCTGGGGAATGAATTCAGTATTTCCTTGTTTCATTACAGAAACCATGGATCTGCATTTGGTCGGATACTGGTGGGCATGCAAGTGCCCGCCAGCAAGCGTGCTGCGCTCAAAAAAGCACTGTCTCGATTGGGTTATCGGTTTTGGGAAGAGACCGATAATTTGGCTTATAGAGAGTATTTAGGCCGCCCAGCGACAGGATGACTACCCAAGTGGTGCGACGATGAATGTCGGTCGTTTGATCACTGTTTGTGGCGCCGCCAAGCTAGTGCCCGGGAGGAAAGAGCACCAGCTCAGCGTCGCTTAAGAAGCCGTTCAAAGGTTTATCGTGTGCTTCTGCTTGCCAGTCGCCGATGCGTTGTTGCGCGAAGCCTACCCCTAGCCGAAATCCGCGGGCCGTGACAAAGAGTCGATCATAAAACCCTCCACCGTAACCCAGCCTCATGCCGGTGCGCCCGCAACCCAGCAGTGGCGTGATAAACAGATCAATGGCCTCGATTGAGACGGGCGTGGCGGAGGCCACTGGTTGAAGAACGCCGCCGATCGTTGTCTCGGTTGCATCACCGTCCTGCCACAAATGAAAGTTCAGCGTGGTGCCGACGACTCTGGGGCAGGCCACCTGAGACCGAGGGCACCTGTGTGCCAGTAGTCCAGACGGATCGAATTCTGACTGATGTGGTAAATAGCTGGCAATGACGTCAGCTGACTCCCAGACGGGCCAGTTTTTGAGATGTTGATGGGCGCTTTGGCACGCAAGATGTCGTTGTTTGTCTGTCAGCTGATCCCGCGTGCTCCGCAGTGCTCGCCGCAACGCTGTTTTCTCTGCCTTCAGGTCAGCCATCGGAAGCGCTCTTGGCTGATTAAGGCGCCTGCGGGGGCGCTGCACCCTGAGGTGACGAGGCTATGCCGTCGATGAGAGCGTATGACGCCGATAGGTGGCGAGGCGACGCTACAACTGCGAACAATAAAATGACCCACGGTACCGCTGACGAATAGGCCCTTGAACCCTTGCGGCTCAAGGTGGTGACCACCGCGTGGCTTCAGGCTTCCCGGCTTAGACCAGGCTTGCTCAACCGCCACGGAGGTGCTCTCCGGGTACTGCATTATCG
>JABJAS010000224.1 GCA_018666055.1 Halieaceae bacterium
CGGTGGCAGAGTGGTGTCAGCCTTGGAGGGCGGTTATAACCTTGAGGCGCTGGCGAGTTCCGCCTTAGTGCATTTGGAAAGTTTAATATGAGGCGTGTGCGATCACTGAAATGGGCGCTGGTTGCCGCAATATCCGTCTCGTTACTGTGGTATTCGGCGAACCAGGCGCAATAGACAACGCATTTGGGATGACACTGAGCCGCGGGCAGTTTATTGACCGCCCCATTCATTAATCTGCAGTGATAGCGCCGTATATGATGTTTTTCACCTGCCCTCGAAAATTAAAAACAGAAGAAGGAATCAACTGCGTCATGAAGATGACATAAAGATCTTCCACGGGGTCGACCCAAAAGAGCGTGGAAGCCAAGCCTCCCCAGTAAAAATCACCTTCACCCACCGTCCCGGATGCGATTGCATCAGTGGTTGAGGCAAAACCCAGACCGAATCCGACCCCTTCGTTACTGGTTTCTGAAAACCCGCCCATTGCCATCTGTGCTAACGATTGGCCGCCTAGGTGATTGCGAGTCATCAGTTCGAGTGTGGGTCTGCCAATCACCTGCTGGCCCCTAAATTGCCCGCCTTGGCGCAGCATGTCGCAAAAGTTGGCGTAGTCAGACATCGTCCCGACTAGACCGCCTGCGCCTGAGGGCGCAAGGGGTGTGGTGCGATAGCGGCTCGTCTCGGGGTCATCCTGTAGTCGGAGGGTTTTATCAGCTGTGCGCTCGTAACAGGCCGCAAAGCGCTCCAATTTGTCATCGGGAACCGTAAAGCCAGTATCGGACATTGCGAGTGGTTTAAAGAGACGCTCACGTAAGAACTCATCAAAGGGTTGTCCGGAGATCAGCTCCACCAGATAACCACAGATATCGGTCGCAAGAGAATAGCTCCATCGTGTACCGGGGTCATAAAGTAGCGGCACGTGAGCGAGTTTTTCAGCAAAAGACGCAAGCGTATCGGTGCCAGCACGTGAGATCCCAGCGGCGGCATAAGCTGCATCCACTGGGAGCTCAAGCCCGGGCAGAAATCCGCCGTAGGTGAGACCCGCTGTATGGCAGAGTAGATGCTGGATGGTCATGGGTGTTGTGGGAGTTCGAGTGATCATTTCTGAGCCGCTGCCCTCGACCCAAACTCGGTGTTCTCGCCAAGCAGGAATGAACTTGTAGACGGGATCGCTGAGCTGAAAGCGACCTTCCTCGAATAACATCATCAGCGCGATCGAGGTGATGGGTTTTGACATGGAGTAAATACGAAAGATCGTATCCTCACGCATTGGTTTGTGGCGTTCTATATCCATCTGGCCCAGTGTGCTGGAGAGCGCGGTGACCCCTCGTCTGGAGACCAAAACGCGGCACCCCGGTATCTTCCCAGGTTGTACGTAGCGTGTGTCTAGGTGTTCAACCAATTTATCTAGTTTGGTTCGACTGAAACCGGCGGCAAGTGGGTCGATGTGCATGAACAGTCCTTTTCTATGCGGCAGGACGCAAGTGCCATGCAATGCGTGCCTTCGGCGCGAGTGTGGTGTCAGTTGCGGCATGGCGAGTCAGCCAGGTCAAACGCGCCACCGCAATGACGTTATGCCAGCAAGTTAAGTTGCCACGTATCATGTCGTCAATGACTCAGCATGTGAGTTCACGACCCGGGAGCGCAGGATACGATAGATATCCTGAAAGCCCTCACCGTGCGGTTTGCGATATTTCCGCTGTAACCAACGCGTGTCAGGGCCGTAACGGTACTGTACAAAGTGACTGATCTCATGCGCAACGGTCGCCGCCAAGGCAATTTCAGCGGGGACATTATCCCGAGAGCCAATCACCTTATCGCTCGCAAAGGCCGGATATTCCAGTATGTGGGTTTGTTGCTTTCGAAAAGGCACCATATCGATGGTGACCCCTTTTGCACAGGCAGAGGAGCGATGGCCGGCTCCTTTAATCGTGACCCTGATGTCACGGCGTGCCGTTGGGTAATCCACTGGTAATTCGTAGGCTGCCTTGGTGACTTCTCGCAGGCAGCGTCTAATCCATTTCACAACCAGCTGCTTCTCTTTTGCTGCGATGTCTACAGCCGTCCATATTTCCATAAAAAGGGATCCCCACATCACTGCCATCGTCCACACAGTGGGTTCAGCAAAAGCGTCTACTCGCCGTGCGTTTCTCACTGCCCGTAGATTATGACGCACTAAGAGGGTAAATCGGCAGCATTTGTCACGCCTTTCCAATCGCGTTGAATTTGGGTCACTTTGTAAGTGTTCAGGCTTCGCGAATGTCATGTGACTGAGCTGAGGATGATTGATGGTGTTCGTCGAGGGGCTGTTGTAGTCTGCGATCCCATGGGACGCGGTGGTGACGTCTCTTGAGTGAGCAAGTTGGAGACTTTGAGACTGCCCCCTTGCTGAGGTTACTGGCAGTGACAGCGCTGCCAGTCTTGCGACAGAAACTAACTAGACGACACAGACGAAAAAAGGTGAAACGATA
>JABJAS010000225.1 GCA_018666055.1 Halieaceae bacterium
CAATCCATTGAGGGTCAGTTCATACGGACAATCAGCTCGCGGTACCCTCCAGATAACACCGGCCACATAGCGCCTCGTAGCGCACGTTATCGCCGTCGATCACCACTTGCTCTCCTTCGCGAACGATACCGGCATCGCCTAATCGCGCATTGAAGATGGCTTTTTTTCCGCAGCGACAAATGGTCTTCATTTCCTGGAGTGAATGAGCGACCTCCATTAAGCGCCGACTGCCCGGAAAAGCCCGCGTGCGGAAATCCGTCCTAATACCAAAGGCCACCACCGGAATGTCATCCAGCACGGCAATCGCCAACGCTTGGTCGACTTGTTCGGGTGTTAAGAACTGCGCCTCATCGATGAGCAGACAGGCGACCCTTTGCTGCTCAGAGTCCTGCTGCTCACTCAGCGCATGACTTAACGCATGGAATGTGGCGCGCAAATTTTGATCTGGCAGTAATACTAAGTCTGCTGGTCGCGCCACACCCAAGCGCGAAACGATTTGATCATCGCCCTTTGTATCCTTCGCAGGTTTAATCAATAGAACGTGCTGCCCACGCTCTTCATAGTTATGCGCCACCTGCAACATCGAGGTGCTCTTACCGCTGTTCATGGCGCCGTAACGGAAAAATAATTTACTCATGACAAAAGCCTGCGTATCTCATTTAATTTTCTCATCAAGCACCCTGTTGATACTACATGAGGATAAAAGAACACAAGCGCGGCGTCGCCTAAGTGCTCCTCACATTTCCCCTCACAGCAGCCCTCACAATACCAGTCAGTGATGGTAGCGCTACTACAGCGTTGCAACGCTTAAGGGACCCTATTTAAGGGGTGGCTCATAGCGTCTGCTCAGGCATAATATGAGGCTTAACGTCAGGAGTGAAAACCCTATGAAAAGTCGTGCTGCAGTCGCTTTTGAAGCTGGTAAGCCATTAGAAATTGTTGAGGTAGATGTCGGTGGTCCTGCTACTGGAGAGGTCATGGTAGAGATCAAGGCGACGGGGGTTTGTCATACTGATGCGTTTACCCTATCCGGCAATGACCCCGAGGGCGCGTTCCCAGCAATTTTGGGTCACGAGGGCGCGGGCGTCGTCGTTGAAGTGGGTCAAGGCGTGAAGGACCTCAAGGTCGGAGACCACGTTATTCCCCTGTATACCCCCGAGTGCCGTACCTGCGATTTCTGCCTGCACCCAAAGACCAACCTCTGCCAGGCAATCCGGGAAACACAAGGCCAGGGCTTGATGCCCGATCACACCAGTCGCTTTTCACTCGATGGCAAACCCATCCTGCATTACATGGGTTGCTCCACGTTCTCTAATTACACGGTCCTGCCCGAGATAGCGCTGGCTAAGGTTCGTGAAGATGCGCCCTTCGACAAGATTTGCTACATCGGTTGCGGCGTGACGACGGGGATTGGTGCCGTCGCTTTCACCATGAAAGTGGAGGCCGGCGCTACCGTCGCCGTGTTTGGATTAGGGGGTATTGGTCTCAACGTCATTCAGGGTGCAAAACTAGTAGGTGCTCGACGGATTATTGGGGTAGATCTAAACCCCGACAAGATCCCCCTCGCAACGCAATTCGGCATGACCGATTTCGTGAATCCGAGCGAAGTAGATGATGTGGTCGATCATCTCATTCAAATGACAGGGGGTGGCGTCGACTACAGTTTCGAGTGTATTGGCAACGTTAATGTGATGCGCCAAGCGCTTGAGTGCTGCCACAAAGGATGGGGCCAAAGCTGTGTGATTGGCGTAGCCGGTGCGGGCCAGGAAATCTCAACGAGGCCCTTTCAACTGGTGACCGGTCGCTCATGGCGCGGCACGGCATTTGGCGGCGCGCGCGGTCGAACCGACGTACCAAAAATCGTTGACTGGTACATGGAAGGAAACATTCACATCGACGAAATGATTACCCATACCATGCCGCTTGAGGAGATCAATACCGCCTTCGATCTCATGCACGAAGGTAAAAGCATTCGCTCGGTGGTAACGTTCTGATGAGCTCAGACTGTCTAAGCAGTGTCAAAATGTTTGGCGGCGAACAAAATCGCTATCAGCACCGTTCCAACGTACTGGACTGCGATATGGTTTATGCAGTCTACCTGCCACCGCAAGCGGCGGAATATCGGGTGCCCGTGGTGTATTACCTATCGGGGCTCACCTGCACAGACGAGAACTTCGTCACCAAAGCCGGTGCGCAATGCTACGCCGCTGAGCATGGTGTGGCAGTAGTGGCGCCCGATACTAGCCCCCGGGGTGAGGGCGTTGCTGATGATCCAGACGGCAGCTACGACATGGGCCTTGGGGCTGGGTTTTATCTCAATGCAACGCAGGCACCATGGTCTGCGCATTATCAAATGTATGCCTATATTGTTAGCGAGTTACCTGAAGTGCTGGCAGAGAACTGCCCACAAATCGATACCGATTGCGCAGCGATCATGGGGCACTCAATGGGGGGACATGGCGCCCTGACCATTGGCCTCAGAAACCCCGAGCGCTATGTGTCGCTCTCCGCATTTTCACCGATTGTTGCACCCACACAGTGCCCTTGGGGCAAAAAAGCGTTCACAGAGTATTTAGGACCCAATGAATCGGATTGGGCGGCCTATGACACCTGCGCGCTCTTAGCTTCGGCTACCGAGCACAGGCCCATCCTGATCGATCAAGGCACGGCTGATAATTTCTTAGACGAACAGCTCAAGACACCATTGATCACGGCTGCCAGTGACGCCGCGGACTACCCTGTCCACGTTCGGATGCAGCACGGCTATGATCACAGCTACTACTTCATTGCCTCTTTTATGGCCGACCACTTCCGGTTCCACGCAAAG